>NZ_JBYVYM010000008.1:0-210054 GCF_058148225.1 Pseudomonas sp. DF5 | reverse complement strand
TAAAAAAAGGCGCATAAAGCGCCCTTTCTGTAACCCGATCCTGTGGGAGCGTGGCTTGCCCGCGATGGTCACACCGTGGTGTGTCAGGTAGAACGCATTATCGTTCTTCGCGGGCAAGCCCGCTCCCACAGGAGCCGGGCAGTCGTGAATCAGCGCTTGTCGCGGCGCTTCTTGTCAGCCTTCTTATGGTGCGACATCAAACGACGCTTCTTGTTGACCTGACGGTCGGTGAGCGAGTTCTTGTTGCCTTCGTACGGGTTCTCGCCGCCCTTGAACTCGATGCGGATCGGCGTACCGACCAGCTTGAGCACACGACGGTAAGTGTTTTCCAGGTAACGGACGTAAGACTTCGGCACCTTCTCGATCTGGTTACCGTGGATCACGATGATCGGCGGGTTCGCACCACCCAAGTGGGCATAACGCAGCTTGATCCGGCGGTTGTTGACCATCGGTGGCGCGTGCTCGCCGACCGCATCTTCCAGAATCTGGGTCAGGCGGTTGGTCGGCCAGCGGGTGACCGCGGACTTGAACGAGTTCTGTACCGACGCGTAGAGATTACCTACGCCAGTGCCGTGCAGGGCCGAGATGAAGTGGATGTCGGCGAAGTCGACAAAGAACAGTCGACGTTGCAGCTCGACCTTCACGAAATCGCGCTCGCTCGGCGTCATGCCGTCCCACTTGTTGATCGCGATCACCAGCGCACGACCGGCTTCAAGGGCAAAGCCCAGCAGGTTGAGGTCGTGGTCCACCACGCCTTCGCGGGCGTCCATCACGAAGATCACCACGTTGGCGTCTTTGATCGCCTGCAGGGTTTTGACCACGGAGAACTTTTCGACTTCTTCGTGGATCTTGCCGCGCTTGCGCACACCGGCGGTGTCGATCAGCGTGTACTTCTCGTCGTTACGCTCGAACGGGATGTAGATACTGTCGCGGGTAGTACCGGGCTGGTCATACACGATCACCCGGTCTTCACCGAGCATGCGATTGACCAGAGTCGACTTGCCGACGTTCGGACGGCCAATGATGGCGATCTTGATACCGTCTTTTTCGCTTGGGCCAGGAATGCGCTTGGCTTCCTCACCTTCGGCAACGATCTCTTCCTCTTCGCCTTCTTGCGGTTCTTCTTCGTCTTTCGGGAAGTCGCTCAGGGCGATTTCCAGCATCTGGGTGATGCCACGACCATGGGCACCGGCGATCGGGATCGCGTGGCCCATGCCCAACGGGGCGAATTCGGCGCGGGCCATTTCAGGGTCGATGTTGTCGACCTTGTTGGCGACCACATAGGAACGCTTATTACGCTTGCGCAAGTGCTCGGCGATCATCTGGTCGGCGGCGGTAAAACCGGCCTTGGCATCTACCAGGAACAGAACGACATCCGCTTCTTCAATGGCCAGCAGCGACTGCTCGGCCATTTTTTCGTCCATACCGTGCTCGTCACCGGAGATACCACCAGTGTCGACCAGAATGTAGGAACGCCCTTGCCACTTGGCCTCACCGTATTGGCGATCACGGGTCAGACCGGACAAGTCGCCGACAATGGCGTCGCGAGTCCTGGTCAGGCGGTTGAACAAGGTGGACTTGCCGACGTTCGGTCGGCCCACCAGGGCGATTACGGGAACCATGCGGCTCTCCACTTCGTTATTTCAGAAAATACAAAAGCCGCTGCGAGGCAGCGGCTGGTGCTCGGGGCAGCGCTTGAAAGCGCTGCGAGCCTTGCAGAACAAGGCCGCTTGGGGGTTAAACCCCAAGCATAGTCTTTACTTGATGGTCAGGGCTTCCAGTTTGCCGCTGTTGCCATACACATAAATCGTGTCACCCACCACCAGCGGACGGGCACGCAGGCCGTCGCTGTCGATGCGCTCGCGGCCGACGAAACGACCGTCCACCTGACTCAGCAGGTGCAGGTAACCTTCCAGGTCACCGACTGCAACGTAGCTGGAGAACACTTCCGGAGCCGACAGTTGACGGCGGGCCAGCGAATCGTTGCTCCACAACGCAGTGGTGGAACGCTCGTCGACGCCTTCAACAGTGCCCGAAGACAGGCTCACGTAGACGCTGCCAAAACCCTGGGCGACGCCGGCATAACTGGAAGCATCACGCTGCCAGAGCTGACGACCGCTTTCCAGGTCCAGTGCCGCGACGCGCCCCTGGTAGCTGGCGACATACAGTGTACCGCCGGACAGCAGCAAGCCACCGTCGATATCGACCACACGCTCCAGCTCCGAACGACCTTGTGGAATCGCTACACGCTGTTCCCAAACCGGCACGCCGTTGGACACATCAAGAGCAACCACTTTACCGGTCGACAGGCCAGCCACCGCGAGGCGGTTGGTGACGATCGGTGCGCTGGTGCCGCGCAGGGTCAGGACCGCTGGCGTGCTGTCGTACAACCAGCGCTGGTTGCCGGTGGAGGCATCCAGACCGATCAGACGGTCATCCTGGGTCTGAACCACAACAACGTCACCGTTGGTGGCCGGTGGTGCGAGAACTTCGCTGGTCACGCGAGCGCGCCATTTCTCTTCACCGCTGCTGGCATCCAGGGCAACGATTTCACCCTTGAGCGTGCCGATCATGACCAGACCGTAACCCACGCCAACGGCGCCGGAGACAGGCAGCTCGAGATCTTTCTTCCACTTGACGTCGCCATTGCTGCGATCCATCGCCATCACCACACCGGTGACGTCGGCGGCATAGATGGTATCGCCATCGATCGCCGGAACCAGCATGTTGTAGGTTTCGCCCTGACCGTTACCGATCGAACGACTCCACTGCTTGTGCAGAACCACTTCTTCTTTGAAGTCGGTCAGCTCGGCCGGTGGCAACTCTTTTTTGCTGTTGCTGCTGCAACCCGCGGCCAGAATGGCCAGAGCCAGCAATGCTGCATGTTTCCAACGGATCACGTCACGCATCCCCTTTGGCCAGGTCGTCCAGCTTGATTTGTAGGCCACCGACCGCTGCTTCATCCGACAGTGCCGCCTTGGCTTTTTGATACGCAGCGTTCGCTTCGTCGGTACGACCCAGTTGCACCAGCAGGTCACCCTTGAGTTCTTCGCGAGTGGCCAGGAAGGCCTTATCGGCATCGCCTTCGAGCAGTTTCAGGGCTTCATCGACCTTGTTCTGCGCGGCCAGCACCTGCGCCAGGCGCTGACGGGCGATTTCACCGAGTGCCGGGTTGGCCGGTTTGTCGACAATGGCTTTCAGTTCGCTGGCAGCGTCGTCCAGCTTGCCGCTGTCGACCGCGACTTTCGCCACGAACAGGCTGCCGTATTGCGCGTAGGCAGTGCCGCCGAACTCGCTGTTGAGCTTGCCGGCCAGATCCGAAACACGTGCAGCATCAGGCTTGCCGTCAGGCGTCAGCGTGGTTTCCAGCAATTGCTGGTAGAGAATCGAGGCGCCTTGCGACTGATTGCTCTGATACTTCTGAAAGGCCTGCCAGCCGAACACGATGACCAACGCCAACAGACCGCCAGTAACCAGGGGCTTGCCGTTGCGTGTCCACCACTCCTTCAACTCCGCCACATGTTCGTCTTCGGTACTCGACACCCCAATACTCCTTAATCGCTAAATCGGCTGTTTGACAGCTTCAACCCTGCACGACGCAGGTGGCCAGGTGTGCAGCAAGCGCATCCCAGGCAATGCTTTGTTGTTCGCCCTGGCCACGCAGGGGTTTGAAACCTACCACTTGCTGGGCCATTTCGTCGTCACCGAGGATCAATGCGTACAGCGCACCGCTCTTGTCGGCTTTCTTGAACTGGCTTTTGAAGCTGCCGCCCCCGGCATTGACTTGCAGGCGCAGGTTGGGCAGTTGATCACGAACACGCTCGCTCAGGGTCAGACCGGCCAGCTCGGCGGCTTCACCGAAGGCGCAGAGATAGACGTCGACCTGACGGGAGATCTCTTCGGGGATCTGCTCCAGGGTTTCCAGCAGCAGCACCAGACGCTCGATGCCCATGGCGAAACCGACGCCCGGGGTCGGCTTGCCGCCCATCTGCTCCACCAGACCGTCGTAACGACCACCGGCACATACCGTGCCCTGGGCGCCCAATTGGTCGGTGACCCATTCGAATACGGTCTTGCTGTAGTAATCCAGCCCGCGAACCAGCTTCGGGTTGATCACATAAGGAATGCCGGCGGCGTCCAGACGAGCCTTGAGGCCCTCGAAGTGCACGCGGGATTCTTCGTCGAGGTAGTCGGCCATTTTCGGCGCGTCGGCCAGCACCGCTTGAGTGTCGGCGTTCTTGGTATCCAGGACCCGCAGCGGGTTGGTCTTCAGACGGCGCTGGCTGTCTTCGTCCAGTTGATCCAGGCGAGCGGTCAGGTACTCGACCAGTGCTTCGCGATAAAGACCACGGGATTCGGCAGTGCCCAGGCTGTTGAGTTCGAGCTTGACCGCATCGCGGATACCCAGCTCGCCCCACAGGCGCCAGGTCAGCACGATCAGCTCGGCGTCGATGTCCGGACCGTCGAGGTTGAAGACTTCACAACCAATCTGGTGGAACTGGCGATAACGGCCTTTCTGCGGACGTTCGTGGCGGAACATCGGGCCGATGTACCAGAGCTTCTGCACCTGGCCGCCGCCGGTAATACCGTGTTCGAGCACCGCACGCACGCAGGCCGCTGTGCCTTCAGGGCGCAGGGTCAGGGAATCGCCGTTGCGGTCTTCGAAGGTGTACATCTCTTTTTCGACGATGTCGGTCACTTCACCGATGGAGCGCTTGAACAGCTCGGTGAACTCGACGATCGGCATGCGGATCTGCTTGTAACCGTAGTTATCCAGCAAACGCGAAACGGTGCCCTCGAAATGACGCCACAGGGGAGTCTGTTCGGGCAGGATGTCGTTCATGCCACGAATGGCTTGCAGAGACTTGCTCACTTTAAATCCTTAAATTCGTTCGGCTCTTTAGTCAGGCTCAGCCGCGAGCGATTACAGCCGCGTCGGCTTCGACCTTTTCGGCCGCTTTCTGGCGGATCAAGCGTTCAAGCTCATCCACCAGATTGTCATTCGTCAGTTTCTGCGACGGCTTGCCGTCGATGTAAATCAGGTTTGGCGTGCCGCCGGTCAAGCCGATATGGGCTTCCTTGGCTTCGCCCGGCCCGTTGACCACGCAACCGATTACCGCGACATCCAGCGGCACCAGCAAGTCTTCGAGGCGCCCTTCCAGCTCGTTCATGGTTTTGACCACATCGAAGTTCTGCCGCGAGCAACTCGGGCAGGCGATGAAGTTGATGCCACGGGAACGCAGGTGCAGGGATTTGAGAATGTCGTAGCCGACTTTCACTTCCTCGACCGGGTCGGCCGCCAACGAGATGCGAATAGTATCGCCAATCCCTTCGGCGAGCAGCATACCGAGGCCCACGGCGGATTTCACTGTGCCTGAACGCAAACCACCGGCTTCGGTGATGCCCAGGTGCAACGGCTGGACGATTTCCTTGGCCAGCAAGCGGTAGGCTTCAACGGCCATGAACACGTCGGAGGCTTTTACGCTGACCTTGAAGTCCTGGAAATTCAGGCGTTCGAGGTGTTCGACGTGACGCAGGGCGGACTCGACCAGCGCGGCCGGAGTCGGCTCGCCATATTTCTTTTGCAGGTCTTTTTCCAGGGAACCGGCGTTCACGCCGATACGGATTGGAATCCCGCGATCACGGGCGGCATCGACCACCGCACGTACGCGGTCTTCACGACCGATGTTGCCCGGGTTGATGCGCAGGCAATCGACGCCCAGTTCGGCTACGCGCAGAGCGATCCTGTAGTCGAAGTGGATGTCGGCCACCAACGGCACTTTGACCAGCTGTTTGATCTTGCCGAAAGCTTCGGCGGCGTCCATGTCCGGCACCGAAACCCGAACGATATCGACGCCAGCAGCTTCCAGACGATTGATCTGGGCCACGGTAGCGGCCACGTCATTGGTGTCGCTGTTGGTCATGCTCTGCACAGCGATGGGCGCATCGCCGCCAACAGGCACGTTACCGACCCAGATTTTCCGGGATTCGCGACGCTTGATTGGAGATTCGCCGTGCATGACTTATTGACCCAACTTCAGGCGAGCAGTCTCGCCACTGGTGAACGGAGCGACATCAACCACCTGCCCGTTGTAGCTGACCTGCGCGCCACGGGCGAAGCCCAGACGCACGGCAAAGGGCGGCTTGCCGCTGACGGAAACACTATCGCCTTTACGCTTGAGACCACTCAACAGCACCTTGCCGGTGCCATCGGTCACTTGAGTCCAGCAATCGGCGGTGAATTGCAGTTGTACCTGGCCCTGGCCTGCAACCGGAGCTGCTGGAAGAGCAGCTGCAACGGCCGGCGCAATCGGAGCCGTCGCAACCGCTGCCGGTACAGCGGCAACAACTGGCGCTGCCGGTGTCGCGACAACCGGAGCAGTATTGTGGGCCGGAGCCGCAGGTGTTGCTACCGGGGCTGCTAGAGCGGGTGTTGGCGCCGGCGCACTTGCTTCGGCGTTGGCAGGCTCCTCAGCCTGCGGCAACGCCAGAGGCGTTTCACCTTCAGACTCACCTTGCGCAACCGCCTGATCTTCCGGCTCGTCCAGCGGATGGATCTGGGTGGTGCCATCGGCGCCTTCGACTTCGACGTGTTCCGGAGCCAGGCTGACCAGGTCTTTGGTGCGCAATGAGGTTTGATCCTGCCACCAGACGAAGCCACCGCCAATCACGGCGATCAGCAACAGCAGGCTGACAATTCGCAAAATAGTGTGGGAAACCCGAACAGGTTCTTCAATACGCCCCAGGCTATGGACGTTGCTGCCCTGGGAGTCGGTGCCGGTGGATTGGTCGAACTGCTGAACCAGAACAGCCTGGTCCATGCCCAGCAATTTGGCGTACGCGCGAATATAGCCACGAGCAAAGGTGTGGCCAGGCAGCTTGTCAAAAGCGCCGGCTTCCAGATTACTCAGGGAATTGACGGTGAGGTTGAGCTTGAGGGCCACTTCGGCCAGCGACCAGCCATTGCTTTCGCGGGCCTGGCGCAAAGTCTCACCGGGGTTAACGCGATTCGCTGCTACAACTTCGGGATGCGCCGCTTTCATCATTGCTCCGACAGGTATTGCTGATATTCCGGCGTACCGGGATAGAGTCGTTTTAATTGCAGGCCAAAACTGGCGGCCTTGTCGCGATCTTCAAACACTTTTGCCAGCCGAACGCCGAGCAATAGACTACGTGCATTTTGCTCGGTGAGCAGGCTAAAACGATCGTAATAGTCACGCGCGGGCACATAATGCCTGTCTTCGAATGACAACTCAGCCATTTCCAGCAAGGCACGTGGCTGTTGGCGGTTCAAACGCAGGGCCTTTTCCAGTTGCTGGCGGGCCAGGTCTCGCTGACCCAGCTTTGAAGCGGTCATGCCGAGGTTCTCGAAAACCCGCGAACGCTCAGGATACAGGGTATCGGCGGCGGCCTGTTCAAAGCGCTCGTACGCCTCTTTGTAACGTTTTTCTTCGAACAGAAAACTGCCGTAGTTGTTCAGGATTCGCGCATCGGCGGGACGAGAAGAGAGCGCCTTGCGAAAATGCTGATCGGCCAGTTCCGGCTCCATCTCGGCCTGGAACACCAGCCCCAGAGCCGCGTTGGCGTCAGCATCCGAGTCATCCAGCTCCAACGCCTTTTTCAACGGCACTTTGGCGCGCTCGGTCATGCCCTGCTGCAAGTATCCCAGACCCAACTGCACGTAGGCGGCACGCGCTTCGTCACGGCCCTTGCTGGTCTTCATCGGGTTGAAATCGCCCGACAGGACACAACCAGCACACAGGCTGGCCAACAGCACAAGCAGCGCGAAGCGCAGGGACATAGAGATCCTCTCTTAATTATTGTTCGCAGCGTTTTGCGGCATATCGTTGTCGGCGCTCAACTCACGCACGGCGATATAACGTTCGCTGCGACGGGTGCGATCCAGCACCTGCCCTACCAACTGGCCACACGCGGCATCGATGTCTTCACCGCGGGTGGTACGCACGGTGACGTTGAAGCCTGCATGGTGAAGCTGATCCTGGAAACGGCGAATCGCATTGTTGCTCGGACGCTCGTAACCGGAGTGCGGGAACGGGTTGAACGGAATCAGGTTGATCTTGCACGGAACATTCTTGAGCAACTCGATCATTTCGACCGCGTGTTCGACCTTGTCGTTGATGTCCTTGAGCAAGGTGTACTCGATGGTCAGTACGCGCTTTTCGCCCAGGGACGACATGTAGCGCTGACACGATTCCAGCAGCATCTTAAGCGGATACTTCTTGTTGATCGGCACCAATTGGTTACGCAATGCGTCATTCGGTGCGTGCAGGGACAACGCCAGGGAAACATCGATGTGCTTGGACAGCTCATCGATCATTGGCACCACACCCGAAGTCGACAGGGTTACGCGGCGCTTGGAGATGCCATAGCCCAGGTCATCCATCATCAGATGCATGGCGGCCACGACGTTGTCGAAGTTCAGCAGCGGCTCACCCATGCCCATCATCACCACGTTGGTGATGGCACGGTCGACGGTTGCCGGGACGCTGCCAAAGGATTTGTTGGCAATCCACACCTGGCCGATGACTTCGGCTGCGGTGAGGTTGCTATTGAAACCTTGCTTGCCGGTGGAGCAGAAACTGCAGTCCAGGGCACAGCCTGCCTGGGACGAAACGCACAAGGTGCCGCGTTTGCCCTGGGGAATGTAAACGGTCTCGACGCAGCTGCCGGACGCCACGCGCACCACCCACTTACGGGTGCCGTCGCTGGAGATGTCCTCGCTGACCACTTCCGGACCACGAATTTCAGCAACAGCCTTGAGCTTTTCGCGCAATGCCTTGCTGACGTTCGTCATGGCGTCGAAATCATCGACACCAAAGTGGTGAATCCATTTCATTACCTGACCGGCACGGAAACGCTTCTCCCCGATTGAGTCGAAGAATTTTTCCATTTCCTGTTGAGTCAGACCCAGCAGGTTGGTTTTTACAGTCGATGTAGTCATGGATTCACCTTCACTCTTAAGCCAATGCTTAGCGAGTGGTTACTTCAGTAGCTGCGAAGAAGTACGAGATTTCGCGAGCAGCAGCGGCTTCGGAGTCCGAACCGTGTACAGCGTTGGCGTCGATGGAATCAGCGAAGTCAGCGCGGATGGTGCCGGCAGCAGCTTCTTTAGGGTTGGTAGCGCCCATCAGCTCACGGTTCAGAGCGATAGCGTTTTCGCCTTCCAGAACCTGAACGACAACCGGACCGGAAATCATGAAAGCAACCAGGTCGTTGAAGAAGCCACGAGCGCTGTGCTCAGCGTAGAAGCCTTCAGCTTCGGCTTTGGACAGTTGCTTCATTTTCGAAGCTACAACGCGCAGGCCAGCGTCTTCGAAACGGGAAACGATCTTGCCGATCACGTTTTTAGCAACGGCGTCAGGCTTGATGATGGAGAAAGTACGTTGAACAGCCATGGTGTAACTCCAGAAACGGTAATTTGCGAAAAATTAAACCCGCGAATTATACGCGGGTTCTTTGGTATTGCCTAACTGCGTACGGTGCAGACTCAGTCTGCTTCTTCGATCCAGGCGGCCTGAATGGCTTCAAGCACCTTCTCGCCACCGCGGGCCGGATCATCACTGAACTCCGGCAATGCCAGCACCCACCGGTGCAGATCGACGAAGTTCACGTAACGCGGGTCTACATCCGGCTTTGACTCAGCCAGCTGGATCGCGATTTCCAGCACATCAACCCATTTCAGGCTCATGAAAGCTCCTTGAATCAGTGCGGCGCTTCGGCGGCATGGTTGAGCGAGTATTTCGGAATTTCGACGGTCAGGTCTTCAGTCCCGACTTTTGCCTGACAGGCCAGACGCGACTGGGCTTCCAGCCCCCAGGCCTTATCAAGATAGTCCTCCTCCAACTCATCAGCCTCTTCCAGCGAGTCGAAACCCTCACGAATGATGCAGTGACAAGTGGTGCACGCGCAGACGCCGCCACAAGCGCTTTCCATCTCGATATGGTGTTCATGGGCCAGTTCGAGAATGGATATGCCGGGCTCAGCCTCCACAACCATGCCTTCCGGGCAGAACTTCTCGTGTGGCAGAAAAATGACCTGCGGCATCAATTATTCCTCGATTTCATTCAGATTGCGCCCCGCCAGAGCGGCTTTCACCGTCGAGTCCAGGCGGCGGGCAGCAAAGGCATCAGTCACCTGCGACAGACGCTTGGTCTGCTGCTCAATGGCGTAACCATCGGTGCCTTTCATCAATTCGGTCAGTTCCTGCATCTGCAATTCGATGACCATGCGCTCTTCGGCGTCGAGCAAGCGTTCGCCGTCGACATCCAGAGCGCCCTGCACTGCCTCGATCAGGCGCTGTGCATCGACCTGCTGTTCACGCAATACGCGGGCGACCTTATCGTCATTGGCGTGCTGGAACGAATCCTTGAGCATTTTGGCGATTTCGCCGTCGGTCAGGCCATAGGACGGTTTGACCTGAATGCTGGCTTCGACACCCGAACCCAATTCGCGGGCCGAGACACTGAGCAGACCGTCGGCGTCGACCTGGAAGGTCACGCGAATCTTCGCCGCGCCAGCGACCATCGCTGGAATACCGCGCAATTCGAAACGGGCCAGGGAGCGGCAGTCGCTAATCAACTCACGCTCGCCCTGCAACACGTGGATCGCCATGGCCGACTGGCCGTCTTTATAAGTGGTGAAGTCCTGAGCCCGGGCGACAGGGATGGTGGTGTTGCGTGGAATCACCTTCTCCATCAGTCCGCCCATGGTTTCCAGCCCCAGGGACAACGGAATCACGTCGAGCAACAGCAGTTCGCCGCCGTCACGCTTATTGCCAGCCAGAGTATCGGCCTGGATCGCGGCACCGATGGCCACGACTTGGTCCGGGTCGATTTCGGTCAGCGGTTCACGACCGAAGGCTTGCGCAACGGCTTCGCGAACGCGCGGTACGCGAGTCGAGCCGCCGACCATGACCACCGCATGAACGTCTTCCAGCTCAACGCCAGAATCACGCACCGCACGACGACAGGCTTTCAGGCTGCGAGCAACCATCGGCTCGATCAGCGCATTGAACGCTTCACGGGTCAGCCCCGCCTTCCAGTCGCCATACGCGACTTCGACGGACGAGACGCTGGTCAGAGCTTCTTTGGCCGCACACGCGGCTTGCAACAGATTGCGTTGCTCGCCCGGATCGAGGTCGGCCGACAGACCGGCGCTCTCGATGATCCAGCCAGCAATGGCGTGATCGAAGTCATCGCCACCCAACGCGCTGTCGCCGCCGGTAGCCAGCACTTCGAACACACCGCCGGTCAGACGCAGAATCGAAATATCAAAGGTGCCGCCGCCCAGGTCGTAAATGGCAACCAGGCCTTCAGCCTGTTGATCCAGACCGTAAGCCACCGCAGCAGCGGTCGGTTCATTGAGCAAGCGCAGCACGTTCAGGCCGGCCAGTTTTGCAGCATCCTTGGTGGCTTGACGCTGAGCATCATCGAAATAGGCTGGAACGGTGATCACTGCCCCGACCAGTTCGCCACCCAAGGTCGCTTCGGCGCGCTGACGCAGCACCTTGAGGATATCGGCGGAGACTTCGACCGGGCTTTTCGGACCTTGCACCGTGTCGATGAACGGCATGTGCGACTCGCCGTCGACAAAACGGTACGGCAGCTGATCGCCCAATTGCTTGACGTCGGACAAACCACGTCCCATCAAGCGCTTGACCGACAGCACAGTGTTCAGAGGATCGGTAGCGGCAGCCAGCTTGGCCGAATCGCCGACTTCGACGCGATCGGCGTGATAGCGCACGGCAGACGGCAGGATAACCCGCCCTTGCGCGTCAGCCAGAGGCTCGGAAAGACCACTGCGCAATGCAGCGACCAGCGAATTGGTAGTGCCCAAGTCGATCCCCACAGCCAGACGACGCTGGTGCGGTTGAGGACTTTGGCCGGGTTCGGCGATCTGCAGTAGGGCCATCGTGATCAGGACTTATCTGTATATCAGGCGTGCGACCGGAGCGGCACTGGGTTAATCGTCGAGGCGCTCTTCTAATTGGCGCACTTCGTAGGTGAGCTTGTCGAGGAACTGCATGCGCCGCATCAGGCGTTCGGCCCGTTCGCGTTGCGCCGCATCATTCCAGCAAGCTGCGAAGCTTTGGTTCAGTTCATCCTGAGCGGCCTTGAGGCGGCGCTTGAACGTGGCGATACCCGCCATGTCGGCGCTGTCCTGCAGATCCTCGAGCTCTTCACGCAATTCCATCTGCTGCAGAAGAAATTCCGGATCATGCACCGTGACCTCCAGCGGCAACTCGCCACCACTCAACGCGAGCAAGTATCGCGCGCGTTTGGGAGGGCTTTTGAGCGTCTGGTAGGCCTCGTTGAGGCTCGCGGATTGCTCTAGCGCCAGCCGCTGCTCGCGCTCGGAAGCATCCGCAAAACGGTCCGGATGAACGCTGCGCGCCAACTCTCGGTAGCGCGTAGCCAGCTGATCGAGATCCAGATTGAAACTCGGTTGCAGCTCAAATAAAGCGAAATGACAAGGAGTACCCACGAGCAGCCTCAGATGTTGAAGCTTTCGCCGCAGCCACACTCACCGCGTACGTTGGGGTTGTTGAACTTGAAGCCTTCGTTCAACCCTTCCTTGACGAAATCAAGCTCGGTGCCGTCCAGGTAGGCCAGGCTTTTCGGGTCGATGATCACTTTCTCGCCGTGACTTTCGAACACTTGATCCTCTGCAACCACCTCGTCGACAAACTCCAGCACGTAGGCAAGGCCGGAACAGCCTGTGGTACGGACACCCAGGCGAATCCCCTCACCTTTGCCGCGCCCGTTGAGGGAGCGTCGCACGTGTTGAGCAGCCGCTTCTGTCATGCTGATAGCCATCGGTGACTCCTTACTCGTCGCCAAATCTTGAAAGTCAGATCAAGCCTTTCTTCTGCTTGTAATCGCGAACGGCCGCTTTGATAGCGTCTTCAGCGAGTACGGAGCAGTGAATTTTTACTGGCGGCAGTGCCAGTTCTTCGGCCAGTTGAGTGTTCTTGATGGTCTCTGCTTCATCCAGAGTCTTGCCTTTCATCCACTCGGTTGCCAGGGAGCTGGAGGCGATAGCCGAACCGCAACCGTAGGTCTTGAACTTGGCGTCTTCGATGATGCCTTGTTCGTTGACCTTGATTTGCAGACGCATTACGTCGCCGCACGCTGGTGCGCCGACCATGCCGGTGCCGACATCCGGGTCTTCCGCGTCCATCTTGCCAACGTTGCGCGGGTTCTCGTAGTGGTCGATGACCTTTTCGCTGTAAGCCATGATTCTTAATCCTCACTCATCAGGAGTCGCTCTTGAAACCCTGCCAATCGTGGATTCGCAGGGCCCGGTTGCGGCGACTTGAATATCAGTGTGCCGCCCACTCGATTTTCGAAATGTCGACGCCGTCTTTGTACATGTCCCACAGCGGCGACAGAGCGCGCAGCTTGGTGACAGCCTCGCAAACCTTCTGCGCGGCGTAGTCGATTTCTTCTTCGGTAGTGAAACGGCCGAAGGTAAAGCGAATCGAGCTGTGTGCCAGTTCGTCGTTGCGGCCCAGGGCGCGCAGCACGTACGAAGGCTCAAGCGATGCCGAGGTGCAGGCCGAACCGGACGAAACCGCCAGATCCTTGAGCGCCATGATCAGCGACTCGCCTTCGACGTAGTTGAAGCTCAGGTTCAGGTTGTGCGGTACGCGAGCGGTCATGCTGCCGTTGACGTACAGCTCTTCCAGGTCTTCGACCTGCTTGAAGAAACGGTCGCTCAACGCTTTGATGCGTGCATTCTCGGCAGCCATGTCTTCCTTGGCCACACGGAACGCTTCGCCCATGCCAACGATCTGGTGAGTCGCCAGGGTGCCGGAACGCATGCCACGCTCGTGACCGCCACCGTGCATGGTCGCTTCAATGCGAACACGCGGCTTGCGGCTGACGTACAGCGCGCCGATGCCTTTAGGACCGTAGGTTTTGTGGGCAGAGAACGACATCAGGTCGACTTTCAGCTTCTGCAAGTCGATCTCGACTTTGCCAGTGGACTGAGCGGCGTCGACATGGAACAGGATGCCGCGGGAGCGGGTCAGCTCACCGATGGCAGCGATGTCGTTGATGGTGCCGATTTCGTTGTTCACGTGCATGACCGATACCAGAATGGTGTCGTCACGCAGGGCAGCTTCAACCATTTCCGGAGTAACCAGGCCATCTTCACGAGGATCGAGATAGGTCACTTCGAAACCTTCACGCTCCAGTTGGCGCATGGTGTCGAGGACAGCCTTGTGCTCAATCTTGGTAGTGATCAGGTGTTTGCCTTTGGTGGCGTAGAAATGCGCCGCACCCTTGATTGCCAGGTTGTCGGACTCGGTGGCACCGGAGGTCCAGACGATTTCACGCGGGTCGGCGTTAACCAGGTCAGCGACCTGACGACGAGCGTTCTCGACGGACTCTTCGGCTTTCCAGCCGAACACGTGGGAACGGGACGCCGGGTTACCGAAGTTTCCGTCGACCAGCAGGCATTCACTCATCTTTTGCGCGACACGCGGATCAACCGGGGTGGTCGCAGAGTAATCAAGGTAAATCGGCAATTTCATGGACTATCTCCTAAATCAGGCTGGCTGGCGTGCCGCTAGCTCTTTGGCTGTCATTCGACGGCGGACGCTTCAATCTTGTCCAGGCGTGGCGCCTTGCTGTTGCAACGGCGCTGGTCCTGACGCTGGGCTACTTCTTGCACCTCACGGCGAGTTACAAGGTCAGCCAAGCTGATACCGCTCAGAAATTCGTGAATCTGCAGGCTCAGATCGCACCACAAGTGGTGGGTCAGACAGGTGTCGCCTGAATGGCAATCACCCTGCCCCTGGCATTTGGTTGCATCGACCGATTCGTTTACCGCATCGATCACCTGGGCGACCTGGATGCCCTGCATGTCGCGGGACAGTTGGTAACCGCCGCCCGGACCGCGAACACTGGATACCAGATTGCTACGGCGCAATTTGGCGAAAAGCTGCTCGAGGTAGGACAGGGAGATGCCTTGGCGCTCGGAGATATCGGCCAGGGACACCGGCCCGTGCTGCGCGTGCAACGCCAGGTCAAGCATGGCGGTCACGGCGTATCGGCCTTTTGTAGTCAGTCGCATGGACAATTACCACGGAGTTCGGAATGGGGCGAGTATGCAATTCCCGAGTATTTAAGTCAACTATAAGACCTAGTGCTTTACTCAGGTTTACCCGCAAAAGAGCGCGCGCATCATAGCAGGGTCTGCAGCGCAATGGCACACCACACAGCGCGGTGCAAATGCCTGAATGCGACCCTGCAATGAATCAGCCGGCCTTGCTTTCGTCCTTGCCCTTCACACAAGCAAAGTCTTCTTCGCGCAGCTCAGGCAGATCCTTGGCACAGTAATTACTGCCCAGATCCTTCAACGCGCCGCACATACCCTCCAGACGCCCATCGACCGCCTGCAAGTGATCGAGCAACTGACCGATCGCCCGCGCCACCGGGTCCGGCATGTCTTCGCCGACTCCGTAGGCATCGAAACCGATCTTCTCGGCCATGGCCTTGCGCTTGGCATCCTGCTCATCGTCGGACTTGACGATAATCCGCCCCGGAATCCCCACCACCGTCGCACCCGGCGGAACCGCCTTGGTGACCACGGCATTGGAACCCACCTTGGCTCCGGCGCCGACAGTGAATGGACCGAGCACCTTGGCGCCGGCGCCAACCACCACGCCGTCTTCCAGGGTCGGGTGACGCTTGCCCTTGTTCCAGCTGGTGCCACCGAGGGTCACACCCTGATAAAGGGTGACGTCGTTGCCGATCTCGGCAGTCTCGCCAATAACGATACCCATACCATGGTCGATAAAGAAGCGACGACCGACCTTGGCCCCCGGATGAATCTCGATCCCGGTCAACCAGCGACCGAAGTTCGACACCAGCCGCGCCAGCCATTTCAGCTCTGCGCGCCACAGCAGCGACGACAGACGATGGATCCAGATGGCATGCATGCCCGGATAGCAGGTCAGGACTTCAAAAGCATTACGCGCCGCCGGGTCACGATGAAAAACACTTTGGATATCTTCACGCAAACGCTCGAACATCATTAATCCTTCCGCTTTAGAAGCTCGCCACGGGCCGCTTTCTGGGTTTCCGTGAGGATGCCACGCAATATATTCATTTCCGCCCGGCTGACCGAGCTGCGTCCGTACAACCGGCGCAGGCGCGCCATCAAGTGCCGTGGTTTTTCCGGGTCAAGGAATTCGATGGCCACCAGGGTTTGCTCCAGGTGCTCATAGAATCGCTCCAGCTCATCCATGGTCGCCAGCTCACCACTCTTGGTGGACGCCACTTCTTCCTTCTCGACCTTGCTCGGCTGACCTTGGGCCGCCAGCCAGGACATGCGCACTTCATAGCTCAACACCTGCACCGCCGCCCCGAGGTTCAGCGAACTGAATTCGGGGTCTGATGGAATGTGCACGTGATAATGACATCGCTGCAGCTCTTCGTTGGTCAGGCCGGAATCTTCACGGCCAAACACCAATGCGATCTCGGCACCCTGCCCCGCTTCCTCGACCACCCTTGCACCGCACTCACGGGGATCGAGTAACGGCCAGGGGATGCGACGATCACGGGCACTGGTACCCAGCACCAGATTGCAGCCGACCAAGGCATCTTCCAAGGTGGCGACGACTTGCGCGTTTTCAAGGATGTCCCCGGCGCCGGACGCACGCGCATCGGCCTCGTGGTGCGGGAACAACCGCGGCTCGACCAGCACCAGTCGCGACAGGCCCATGTTCTTCATGGCACGCGCAGCACCGCCGATATTTCCGGGATGACTGGTATTGACCAGGACGACACGAATGTTTTGCAGCAAGGGAGGCGCTCTCGAACATTGAATGGGGGAGCCGAATCTTACAGCTCCTCCTACCGTTAAGCCATGAAAGCGAACGTCGACCTTCTCCTGTAGAAACTTTCTGATAGAATGCCCGGCTTTCTTTAACAACCTTAGGTGACACATCCATGCAGCCCATGCTGAATATCGCGCTGCGCGCCGCCCGCAGCGCCAGTGAATTGATCTTCCGCTCCATCGAGCGCCTGGATACCATCAAGGTCGACGAAAAAGACGCCAAGGATTACGTATCCGAGGTGGATCGCGCCGCCGAACAGAAAATCATCGACGCACTGCGCAAGGCCTACCCGAATCACTCGATCATGGGTGAAGAAACCGGCCTGCACGCCGGCACCGGCATCGAAGGCGAAGAATACCTGTGGATCATCGACCCACTGGACGGCACCACCAACTTCCTGCGCGGCATTCCTCACTTCGCTGTCAGCATCGCCTGCAAATACCGCGGCCGCCTGGAACACGCTGTTGTTCTGGACCCGGTTCGCCAGGAAGAATTCACCGCCAGCCGTGGTCGCGGCGCTCAACTGAACGGTCGTCGCCTGCGCGTTAGCGGCCGTACCAGCCTGGACGGCGCCCTGCTGGGTACCGGCTTCCCGTTCCGTGACGACCAGATGGACAACCTCGACAACTACCTGGGCATGTTCCGCGCCCTGGTTGGCCAGACCGCCGGCATCCGCCGCGCCGGCTCGGCAAGCCTCGACCTGGCCTACGTGGCCGCCGGCCGCTTCGACGCCTTCTGGGAGTCAGGCCTGTCCGAGTGGGACATGGCTGCAGGCGCCCTGCTGATCCAGGAAGCCGGCGGCTTGGTGAGCGACTTCACCGGCGGTCACGACTTCCTGGAGAAAGGTCACGTCGTTGCCGGCAACACCAAGTGCTTCAAGGCAGTACTGACAGCGATCCAGCCGCACCTGCCAGCTTCACTGAAGCGCTAAGCTCCCAAGCTCAAAAAGCCGCAGCACTTAAAGCAAACGCCCCGACTGGTTCGGGGCGTTTTCTTTTGTGCGACTAATACGACCAAGTTAAGCCGTAACGCAATCCGTAGCAGCTGGCGAAGCCTGCGTTCGGACGCAGCAGTCGCATAATCAGAGATTACGGCACGCCAGACAGACCGCATTAGCCGGATTCACGACTGCTTCGCAGCCGGACGCAGCCTCGCCGGAGCTCGACAGCTGCTACGGCCAGACGCAGCCTTCGGCAGCAGCTACAGAAAGAGCGCCGCAGTTTTTTATATATGCAGCCATAACGAAAAATGCCCCGCATCTTTCGATACGGGGCATTTTCTTGAAAAGCCAACCTGAGCAGGCCAGCTTTTCGGCATCGGAAGCTGGACTTAAGCCAGTTTTTCCTTGATGCGAGCTGCTTTACCGGACAGGTCACGCAGGTAGTACAGCTTGGCCTTACGTACATCACCGCGACGCTTGACAGCCATGCTGTCGATTTGCGGGCTGTAGGTCTGGAAAGTACGCTCTACGCCAACACCGTTGGAGATTTTACGAACGGTGAAAGCACTGTTTACGCCGCGGTTACGCTTGGCGATAACTACGCCTTCGAACGCTTGCAGACGCGAACGATCACCTTCCTTCACTTTCACCTGAACGACAATGGTGTCGCCCGGGGCAAAGGTAGGGATCTCTTTAGTCATCTGCTCTGCTTCGAGTGCAAGGATGATTTTGTTAGTCATGCTGTGCTCCTAAGGTAAATCGTCGGATCTACCATCGATACGTTGTTAACTATCGTCCCGCTCGCGGATGTATTCCTCGAGCAGCTTCTTCTCTTCTCCAGAAAGCGAGCGGCTTTCCAGAAGATCGGCGCGTCGTTCATAGGTCCGACCAAGGGACTGCTGTAAACGCCAACGCCGGATGTGCGCGTGATTGCCACTTAGCAATACGTCGGGAACACGCTGATCCGCATACACCTCCGGTCGGGTGTAGTGCGGGCAATCCAGCAAACCATCCGTAAAGGAATCTTCCTCAGCGGAGTCCGCATGCCCTAAAGCTCCAGGCAGCAGTCGTGTAACCGCATCGATCAGGACCATCGCCGGCAGCTCGCCGCCAGACAGTACATAGTCGCCAATCGACCACTCTTCATCGACATGAGCATCAATAAAACGCTCGTCAATGCCTTCATAGCGGCCGGCAATCAAGATCAATGCATCCAGATTCGCCAACTCGCGCACCGCCGACTGAGTCAGTTGACGGCCTTGGGGGGACAGGTAAATCACCTTCGCCGCCTCCCCGGCTGCTGCCTTGGCCTGAACCAGAGCATCTTCCAGGGGCTTGATCTTCATCACCATGCCCGGACCACCGCCAAATGGGCGATCATCCACAGTGTGATGTCGATCCGTCGTGTAGTCTCGCGGATTCCAACAGGTAAGCTGCAACAACCCCTGTTTCACCGCCCGACTGGTGATGCCGTACTCGCTGATGGCGGAGAACATCTCGGGAAACAAACTGATCACTTCTACGCGCAGGTTAGCCACGTTTAGAAGTCCGCATCCCATTCCACCTTCATCTCGCCCGCTGCCAGATCGACGGCCAACACGCATTGCTCGGTATACGGCAACAGGCGTTCACGATCATCCAGGCTGCCAGCGCAAGGCTTGACCACCATTACATCATTGGCGCCGGTTTCCAGAAGATGATCGATTTTCCCGAACAATTGCCCGTGAGTATCGATGACCTTCAGACCTTCCAGCTGGTACCAGTAGTACTCGCCATCGGTCAATTCAGGGAACAGGTTGCGCGGCACGCAGATCTCATAACCAGCCAGAAGACGAGCTTCTTCACGATCATCAAGACCCTTGAGCTTTGCGACCAGGAACTTGTCGTTCCCGCGTCCGCTGACCAGCTCGACCTGTTTTACGTTGCCTTCGCGCCTGAGCGTCCAGGTTTTGTAGTCCAACAGGTTTTTAATCGGATCAGTAAAGGAATACACCTTCACTTCGCCGCGAACGCCGTGAACAGAATAAATCTTGCCGATAACGATCAAATCATCAGCAACAGCTGGCGTCGCGTTCATATTGCTCAGGCCGCAGCCTTAGCAGATTCCTTCAACAACTGAGCAACGCGCTCAGAAGGCTGTGCACCAACGCTCAGCCAGTAGGCTACGCGCTCTTGGTTCACGGACAGACGAACTTCTTGACCACGAGCAACAGGGTTGAAGAAACCAACCTGTTCCTTGTGCGAACCGTCACGCGGGTTGCGGCTGTCGGTTACGGTCAAGTGATAAAACGGGCGCTTTTTGGAGCCGCCAAGGGCAAGACGGATTGTTAGCATGTGAACATCGTTCCTGTAGTCGGTGCTGCAAATCTAAATGCACAGCGGGCATAGGTGCCCGAAAGGCCGCATATTCTAAGGAATATCCGGACTTTTGCAAATGTCTTTTTCCGGCGCCTATCGGCGTGCCATCCAGATTTGCTATAGAGCCATCGTTGAAGATGGCCAGTCAGCTCCCGCCAAGTGCGGGTTTGCTGGAGATCCCACGTCCGTGTGGGTCGGCGCAGGAGCAAGCTCCTGCGCGAATTCTTTACATCTTGGGCATGCCGCCGCCGGGCAACATACCGCCCATGCCGCGCATCATTTTGGCCATTCCGCCTTTCGCGGAGAATTTCTTCATCATCTTCTGCATCTGCTTGTGCTGCTTGATCAAGCGACCGATGTCCTGCACCTGGGTGCCGGAACCCATGGCGATCCGGCGCTTGCGCGAACCACTGATCAGCTCAGGGTCGCGGCGCTCGGCCGGGGTCATGGAATTGATGATGGCTTCCATCTGCTTGAATTGCTTCTCTGCCGCGCCCTGGGCATTGCCCATCTGCGCCAGGTTCACACCACCGATATTCGGCAGTTTGTCCATGAGGCCGCCGAGACCGCCCATGTTCTTCATCTGTTGCAGCTGATCGCGAAAGTCTTCGAGGTCGAAGCCCTTGCCCTTCTTCAGCTTCTTGGCCAGTTTGTCGGCCTTGTCCTTGTCGAGGGTCGCTTCGGCCTGTTCGATCAGGCTGAGCACGTCGCCCATGCCGAGGATGCGCGATGCGATACGCTCAGGGTGGAACGGCTCGAGCGCTTCGCTCTTCTCGCCCATGCCGATGAACTTGATCGGCTTGCCGGTAATGGCACGTACCGACAGTGCGGCACCGCCACGGGCATCGCCGTCGACCTTGGTCAGGATCACACCGGTCAGCGGCAATGCATCACCGAAGGCCTTGGCCGTGTTGGCAGCGTCCTGGCCGGTCATGGCATCGACCACGAACAGGGTTTCGACCGGATTGATCGCAGCGTGCAGCGCCTTGATCTCGCCCATCATCTCTTCGTCGATGTGCAAACGACCGGCGGTGTCGACGATGACCACGTCGATGAATTTCAGCTTGGCTTCTTTAATAGCCGCTTGCGCGATGTCGACCGGCTTCTGGCTCAGGTCGGACGGGAAGAACGTCACGCCAATGTCGTTGGCCAGGGTTTCCAGCTGCTTGATCGCCGCCGGACGGTAAACGTCCGCGGACACGACCATGACCGACTTCTTCTTGCGCTCTTTAAGGAAGCGCGCCAGTTTGCCGGCGGTGGTGGTTTTACCCGCACCCTGCAAACCGGCCATCAGAACCACGGCCGGTGGAACGGCGCTCAGGTTCAAATCTTCGTTGGCCGCGCCCATCAGGCTTTCGAGTTCGGCCTGGACGATCTTCACGAAGGCCTGGCCCGGCGTCAGGCTGCGCGACACCTCGGTGCCGACAGCGCGCTCCTTGACCGAATTGACGAAGTCTTTGACCACCGGCAAGGCGACGTCGGCTTCGAGCAACGCCATGCGCACTTCACGCAGGGTGTCTTTGATGTTGTCTTCGGTCAGCTTGGCCTTGCCGGTGACATGGCGCAGCGTCTGCGAGAGACGGTCGGTTAAGTTTTCAAACATTGCGCGATCCTTTCAGGCCCTGTGTAGACCGGGATAATGGCGGCCCAGACCGGAATCAACATGTGCTCGGCGAGCCTGCGGCGTGGGCAGGTCGCGGATTATAGCGAAGACTGCGTCTGGCGGACACCTCGCCGTCAGCTTGTATAGTCTTTCGTGCCGTATGGGTTCTATGCCAAACTCAACGCCTTTCGGGCCTGCCTAACAGGATTTATGCTCCCCTTGTCACCCAGCTTGCTTACCACTCTCGCCGCCGCCTGCTTATATGCCGCTGCGACCATCTATCAAGGCACTCGACTGGCCACCGGCGCCAAGGCGAACAAACGCCTGCTGGTCACGCTCGGCGTACTGGCCGTGCTGGCCCACAGCGCCAGCCTGATCAGTTATCTGCTGACTCCGGTCGGCCTGGCCCTGGACTTTTTCAGCGCCGCCAGCCTGATTGCCGCAGCGGTCATCGCCCTGACCTTGCTGGCCTGTTCTCGGATTCCAGTGGAAAACCTGCTTGTATTGCTGTTCCCGCTGGGCGCCGCTACCGCACTGCTGGCACAGTTCGCCCCCGCCGGCACGGTGCAGGTCATTGACGAAGAACCCGGCATTCTCGCCCATATCCTCTTGTCGATCCTCGCTTATGGCATGTTCACCATCGCTGTGTTCCAGGCCTTGTTGCTGCTGGTTCAAGACCACCAGCTCAAGCACAAGCACCCGTCCGGGCTGATCAAGAACTTCCCGCCGCTGCAAACCATGGAAAGCCTGCTGTTCGGTTTCCTCTGGGCCGGCTGGAGCCTGCTGTCGTTGTCGCTGATTTCCGGCTGGCTGTTCGTCGAGAACCTGTTCGCCCAGCACCTGGTGCATAAAACCCTGCTGGCGTGCCTGGCCTGGATCGTGTTCAGCGTGCTGCTCTGGGGGCGCAACCGTCTCGGCTGGCGCGGACACAAAGCCATCCGCTGGACCCTTGCCGGTTTCTGCCTGCTGATGCTGGCGTATTTCGGCAGCAAGCTGGTCCGCGAATACATTCTGCACATCTGACGGGCGGCATTAATGGACGACTTGCCCATAGGACCGATGCTCGCGGTGCTGGCCCTGCTGATTTTATGGTCGGGGCTGTTTACCGCCATCGAAGTTGCGCAACAGCAATTACTGGCCCAGCGCACGGCCTCGCGCTCCAGCGACAAACCCGTGGCCAAGCTGAGCTTCCCGCTCAACAGCCTGATCCTCTGCAACACCTTATGCCGCGCGCTGGTGGTGGTCATCAGCACCTTGCTGGCGATTTTCACCTGGGCGCAAAACGGCCCCTGGATTGCCTGCCTCGGTGCCGGCGCAGTGTTGCTGGTGTTCGCCGACTACCTGCCACGCGCCCTCGCCGCACGCTATCCGGATGCCGTCCTGGCCTTGGGCAACACACTGCTCGGCATACCATTGAAAATCGTCTATCCCGCCGCATGGCTACTCAATGGCATCAGCCAACTGCTGATGCGGCCATTCGCCCGCAAAATCAACGTGGTGCAGCAAAGCGAAGACGAGGCACCGGCAGATCGACACGACGATCACGAACACGCGGCCTATCGCCCACTGTCAGGTATCCACGCACTGGATAACATCACGGTCAACGATATTCTGGTGCCACGCAGCGACGTCGACGGGATCAACCTGGACGACCCTCTCGAGGAAATTATCGAGCAACTGCGTCACAACAGACGCACCCGCCTGCCGGTATTCCACAGCGACATCAACCAGGTTGAAGCGGTGCTCAACACCCGACAGATCCGTCATTTGCTGCCGGACTCAAGCCTGACCGTTGAAGCGCTGCTGGCGGCCAGTCACGAACCGTACTTCGTGCCGGAAAGCACACCGTTGCAACTGCAATTGCTGAATTTCCACAAGCAGCAGCGGCGCTTGGGCATGGTGGTCGACGAGTACGGGGAAGTACTGGGCATCGTGACCCTGGAAGACATTCTCGAAGAAATCGTCGGCGAATTCGAAAGCCAACACAGCCTGGATAACCCGCACATTCACCCGCAGGCCGATGGCCGACTGGTGATTGATGGCGCAGCGTCCATCCGCGAGCTGAACAAGAGCCTTGGCTGGCACCTGCCCAGCGATGGTCCGAAAACCCTCAACGGGTTGGTGACCGAGGCGCTGGAGACGATTCCAGACAGTGCGGTGTGCCTGAAGATCGGCCGATACCGGCTGGAGATTCTCGAGACTGAAGAAAATCGCGTCACGCGCGTGCTGATCTGGCATACCAGCTCAGCGCCTGCGCTTATCCGTTAACGGGTTAAAACAACCGCCCCTCTTGTTCGATAGTTAGCCACCTTCCTATAATCGAGCCGGCTTACCCAAGCCTCCCACCGAACCACATGCTTACCCCGCATGCAGCAGGTTCCGGCCAGATCTTCGACAACATCCGTATCACTGCGGCGACTGTTCCTACCTTGAACAGCGACCGTGTCTCAACCCACATCCCTGGGTATTCGACCATAATAATTCGCTCCACTGGGGCACATGACTGTCAGGGATAACGACATGACGACCAGCACAACGTTCAGCGACACCGCGCCTGCCCAACCAACGAACTCCGCCACCCGCGTGGCTACCGCGAGTTTCATCGGCACGGCCATCGAGTTCTACGACTTCTACGTCTATGCCACCGCCGCAGCATTGGTGATCGGCCCGGTGTTCTTTCCGCAAACCTCCGGCACCGCGCAGATGCTGTCGGCATTCCTCACCTTCGGCATCGCTTTCCTTGCGCGGCCGCTGGGTTCGGCGCTATTCGGCCATTTCGGTGACCGTATCGGGCGAAAATCGACACTGGTTGCTTCGCTACTGCTGATGGGCGTGTGCACCACGCTGATCGGCGTACTGCCGGGTTACGACAGCATTGGCGCCTGGGCGCCGATCCTGCTTTGCGTGCTGCGCTTCGGCCAAGGCCTGGGGCTGGGCGGTGAATGGGGTGGCGCCGCATTGCTGGCCACGGAGAACGCGCCCAAAGGCAAGCGCGCCTGGTTCGGCATGTTTCCGCAACTCGGCCCATCGATCGGGTTTCTGGCGGCCAACGGCCTGTTCCTGACCCTGGCCATGAGCCTGAACGATGAGCAGTTCCGTTCATGGGGCTGGCGGATTCCATTCCTGCTCAGTGCCGCACTGGTGATGGTGGGCTTGTACGTGCGCCTCAAGCTCCACGAAACCCCGGTGTTCGCCAACGCCGTGGCTCGCCAGGAGCGGGTGAAGATTCCGTTGGTCGAGCTGTTCAGCCAATACTGGGCACCGATGCTGCTGGGCGCCGGGTCGATGGTGGTGTGCTATGCACTGTTTTACATCTCGACAGTGTTTTCGCTGAGTTACGGCGTGTCGACGCTCGGCTACACCCGGGAAACCTTCCTCGCGCTGCTGTGTTTCGCGGTGCTGTTCATGGCCGCCGCGACACCACTGTCGGCCTGGGCCAGTGATCGTTTCGGGCGTAAACCGGTGCTGATCATCGGCGGCGTGCTGGCGATTCTGTCCGGATTCTTGATGGAACCGCTGCTGACCCATGGCTCGACCTGGGGTGTGGCGTTGTTCCTGTGCATAGAACTGTTTCTGATGGGCGTGACGTTCGCACCGATGGGCGCGCTGCTGCCAGAACTGTTTCCGACCCACGTGCGTTATACCGGCGCATCGGCCGCGTACAACCTGGGCGGTATTGTCGGAGCCTCGGCGGCGCCGTTCTTTGCGCAGAAACTGGTGGCGATGGGTGGTTTGAGCTATGTCGGCGGGTATGTGTCGGGGGCGGCGGTGCTGAGCCTGATAGCGGTGCTGTGCCTGAAGGAGACACGCAATAACGATTTGAATCGGGTCGCCTGAAGCCAAAAGCTTCGCGGGCAAGCCTCGCTCCTACGGGTCATTTGTCGAACGCACTTGCGTCTTGACGTGATCCCTGTAGGAGCGAGGCTTGCCCGCGAATGCCGCGATGCGGTTACAGCTCTACAACGACAGCTTGGGACGCGCGGGTCGCCTTGGCACGAGCGGCCTCGATGGATTCGTCGCGAGCCAACGCCACCCCCATCCGCCGCTGGCCATTGACTTCAGGCTTGCCGAACAGACGCAACGCAGTATCCGGCTCGCTCAACGCTGCACCCAGGTTGGCGAAAGCGGTCTGAGTCGACTGCCCTTCCACCAGAATCACCGCCGACGCCGATGGCCCGAACTGACGGATCAGTGGAATCGGCAGGCCCAGGATCGCCCGTGCGTGCAGTGCGAACTGCGACAGGTCCTGGGAAATCAGGGTTACCAGACCGGTGTCATGCGGACGCGGCGAGACTTCGCTGAACCACACCTGATCACCCTTGATGAACAACTCGACGCCAAACAGGCCACGACCGCCCAAGGCTTCGGTGACCGCTTTGGCAACGCGCTCGGATTCGGCCAAAGCAACCGGGCTCATGGCTTGTGGCTGCCAGGATTCCTGGTAGTCGCCTTTCTCCTGACGGTGACCAACAGGCGCACAGAACGTAGTGCCGCCGACGTGACGCACGGTCAGCAGAGTGATTTCGTAGTCGAAGTCGATGAAGCCTTCGATGATCACGCGGCCTTTACCGGCGCGACCACCCTCTTGGGCATAATCCCAGGCCTTCTGCACGTCATCGACGCTGCGCAGCAGGCTCTGGCCCTTGCCCGAGGAACTCATGACCGGTTTGACCACGCACGGGAAACCCAGGTCTTCGACTGCCTTGCGGTAATCCTCGAAGGTGTCAGCGAAGTGGTACGGCGATGTCGGCAGGTCCAGCTCTTCAGCGGCCAGGCGACGGATGCCTTCGCGGTTCATGGTCAGCTGTGCAGCACGCGCGGTGGGGATCACGGTGAAACCTTCGGACTCCAGCTCCACCAGGGTCGCGGTGGCGATGGCTTCGATTTCCGGCACGATGAAGTGCGGTTTCTCGGCTTCGATCACCGCACGCAGGGCGGCGCCGTCGAGCATATTGATCACATGGCTGCGATGGGCGACTTGCATGGCCGGCGCATTGGCGTAGCGATCCACGGCAATCACTTCAACGCCCAGGCGTTGCAGCTCGATCACCACTTCCTTGCCCAACTCACCACAGCCACACATCAATACGCGGGTCGCGGTTGGCGACAATGGAGTTCCGATACGGGTCATCTCAGGTCCTCAAAGGAGCGGATCATCGAGGGAAGCGCGCTTCCCATGGGGAGAAAGCGCGGCATTTTACATGAACCTGAGGGTTTGGCTTCAGCTGACGACAGCCTGTTTGCGCAGGCGCCATGCCATGGCCAACCAGACCACGGTGACGCCCGCGAACTTCGAACCCAGCGCAGTGAAGATCACGCCCGGTGTGAGCGCATCAATCATGCCGAAGAAGATGAAGGTGTCCAGCGGGATGCTCAGGGCCGAACTTATCCACAGGCGATCGTGCAACGGGCGCTTGGTGAGGCTGAACACCAGCCAGTCGATGCACTCGGACACGGCGAACGCCGTGGCGCTGGCGAGGGCAATTGAGGGATCGGAGGTGATGTAGGACAACATCAGCGCCACCAGCATCGCCGCGATCGCGCCATGGCCGAAGCGGGTTTGCACCATATCGCGCAGCACGAACACCAGGCCACCCCAGGCCGACCAGATGATGTCCAGGTGCGGGGCGGTGGAAAAGGCGTAATTGATCAGCACGACGCTGCTGATATAGGCGATCAGAAAGAGCATGGGACGGGGGATACCTGTCAATTTTGTGCACAGGGTACTTTAGTCACTCAAAGGCTTAAATCAAAAGATCGCAGCCTTGTAGCAGCTGCCGAGCCTGCGAGGCTGCGTTCGGCTGCGCAGCAGTCGTAGATCCAGAGTGCATGGTTTGCCTGAGAGAACCGATCGCCTGATTTCACGACTGCTTCGCAGCCGAACGCAGCCTCGCAGGCTCGGCAGCTGCTACAGGTCGTTTTTTTTGCCCAACATCCAGATCAGCCCACTCGATTTCGCCCGCTCATGACACAACCCCAACACTTTGCGCCGTTCCTCATTGTCCATCCGGCTCCAGCGGGTGATCTCTTCCACCGTACGCTGACACCCGGTGCAAATGTCATCCTCATCCAGCGCACAAATGCTCACGCACGGCGATGGGACCGGTCTTTCAGTAGTGCTCATTCTTCCTGCTCGACCAGATCGCGGGCATAACGCTGCGAGTTGTGCACATAGTGCGCGGCGCTGGCTTCGAGCATTTTCTTCTGCGGCTCGGTCAGCTCTCGCACCACCTTGCCCGGCGAGCCCATGACCAGCGAACCGTCCGGAATTTCCTTGCCTTCACCGATCAGCGAGTTGGCGCCGATGATGCAGTTCTTGCCGATTTTCGCGCCGTTGAGGATTACCGCATTGATGCCGATCAGGCTGTAATCGCCCACCGTGCAGCCGTGGAGCATCGCGTTGTGACCGATGGTCACGCCGGTACCGATGGTCAGCGGATAGCCCATGTCGGTGTGCATCACGGTGCCGTCCTGCACGTTGCTGTTCTTGCCGATCAGGATCAATTCGTTGTCGCCACGCAACACGGCGTTGAACCAGACGTTGGCGCCCTCTTCCAGTTTGACCTTGCCCACCAGCACGGCATTGGGTGCGACCCAGCTCTGCGGATGGGTCTCGACGCGGGCGTCGCCCAGGCGGTATTTCATCGTGTTGTCCTCAAGGCCAGGCTGGCTCACTAGCGAAAAGCGGGATTCACGCCATACGAGCGATGGCTTCAGGTGTTGATAAAACTCTTGGGCGGTTGATGCAGGCTGATTTTCGCGTCATAGAGCAGGTTGATCAACTCGACGATCATGATCGCCGTCAACCCCCAAATTTTGTACTCGCCATAACGATAGCTCGGCACGTACCAACTGTGGCCTTGATAGTCGATGCGGTGGGTGTGCTCGCGCGGGTCCTTGCGGAAGAATTCCAGAGGCACGCTGAACACTGCGGCGATCTCGGCATCGTTGGCCAGGTATTCGACGAAATCCGGAATCACGCCGACATAGGGCGTGACCTTGATGCCGTGCAGGGAGATCAGCGGGCTCAGTGGGCCGATCACTTCGACCAGCCCCGGCGGCAGGCCGATTTCCTCTTCGGCCTCACGCAGAGCGGTAAAGATCAGATCAGGGTCTTCAGGGTCGCGTCGACCGCCGGGAAAAGCGACTTCACCGCCATGGGTCGAGAGCCCGCTCGCGCGAAGGGTCAGGACCAGTTCCGGTTCGTCACTGCGCGTGATGGGCACCAATACCGCGGCTTCGGGGAAACGTCGGTCGGTTTCCAGCGTTCGCGGTGTGTGATTGCTTACCCGGTGCAGTAGCTCGTCCAGCATGAGTCTTCTCGATCTGTGCCTTACCCTGCATCATGCACCAATCGCACCGGCCGCCCAACCCCCGAACAGCCTCATGTCGCGAAACGACAACTTGCCGACCGACACCGCTGCACGCCAAGATAGGCGCAGCATTCAGGAACCCAAGCATGAAATTTTGCAGTCAATGCGGCAACCCGGTGACCCAGCGCATTCCCGAAGGCGATTCGCGCCTGCGTTTTGTCTGCGACAGCTGTCATACCATTCATTACCAGAACCCCAATATCGTCGCCGGTTGCGTGCCGGTCTGGGGTTCGAAGGTATTGCTGTGTCGTCGCGCCATCGAGCCAAGGCTCGGTTACTGGACCTTGCCCGCCGGTTTCATGGAAAACGGTGAGACCATCGAACAGGCCGCCATTCGCGAGACCGCCGAAGAAGCTTGCGCCCGGGTACGCAACCTGAGCATCTATACGCTGATCGATGTGCCGCACATCAGTCAGGTGCATGTATTCTTTCGCGCTGAGCTGGTGGATCTGGATTTTTCCGCAGGTCCCGAGAGCCTGGAAGTGCAGCTGTTCGAAGAAGCCGACATTCCTTGGGGCGAACTGGCTTTCCGCACGGTAGGCCGTACATTAGAATGCTACTTCGCTGACCGGCGGGCCGAGGTCTACCCCGTGCGCTCAGAGTCGATCCCGCCGCTCGCTCAGCCTGCCATCATCTGAGCACTTGTTAATAAAAAACCATCTATAAATAAAATAGTCGCGACACCTCTTAGGGATATCGTTTCAATGCGCTGGTTGCTTGCCCTGTTTTGCTTATCGTTCGTTGCAGTCTCCCAGGCTTCCGTCGCGACCGCCCCGGACGGCAAAGTCATCGAAAAAGTTCTGGTCCTCAAGTCTGCCCACCAGTTGCAGTTGATCAACGACGGCAAGCCGTTCAAGACCTATCGCATTTCATTGGGCAAACGCCCCATTGGCCCAAAACTGATGGAAGGTGATAAACGCACCCCCGAAGGCCTTTACTGGCTGGACTGGCGCAAGACCAGCGACCGTTTCAACCTGGCGATGCACATCTCCTACCCCAACATCAGCGACTCCGCCCGCGCCCGGCGCGAAGGCGTCGAGCCTGGCGGCATGATCATGATCCACGGTACCCCGGACACCGAAGAGAACCCGGAAAACCTGTTCCATACTCTGGACTGGACCGACGGCTGCATCGCCATGCGCAACATGGACATGCGCGAAGTCTGGGGTCTGGTACCGGACGGCACGATGATCGAAATCCGCCCGTAACCTCCCCTTGTGGCAAAGGGGCTTGCCTGTGGCGAGGGAGCTTGCTCCCGCTGGGCTGCGAAGCAGCCCCAACGATCTATCTCAAACCGCATTTACTGATTCGAGGGCCGCTTCGCGCTGGAGCGCCAGCCCGGCCCAGCGGGAGCAAGCTCCCTCGCCACAAAAGCATCGCGTTACCTTCCGCTTGTGTTCCGGCCGCTACCTTCTGTCGGCTTCAAAAAAATAAATAAAAAACATCGCAGCCTTCGGCAGCGCCTGCCGGGTAGATACCAATTCTCCCAGCAGGAACTGCCGCAGGCTGCGATCTTTGCTTTCAAAACCCCAACCTCTAATACCACTTTGAATCCATCCTCCTTAACACCATCAGACATGGCCTGTTTTTCTGCGCCTACCGAAAAGTATCGGCATTGACATGGTATTTAAGTGGTATTAGTTTCGCCGCATTACCGGGCGACAACACTCCAATATCCGCATCGGACCAACGCACATGAACGATCTACAGGCACTACGCCCTGACGACACCCAGCCCACGCCGCTGTACCTGCAACTGGCGCGCAATCTGGAAGCGGCGATCCACGCCGGCCAGTGGAAAGCCGAGCAGGCCATGCCGTCGGAACGCAACCTCAGCGAAATACTGGGCATCTCCCGCGTCACCGCACGCAAAGCGCTGGAAGTGCTGTTCGAGCAAGGCCTGATCCGCCGTAACCAAGGCTCCGGCACGTTCATCACCCCGCGCCTGGAACAGCCTTTGTCGCGCCTCTCGGGCTTCAGCGAAATGCTTCGGCTCAAGGGTTTCGTCCCCGGCTCGCAATGGCTGGAACGAGAAATCACCCCGCCGACCCACGAAGAACTGATCCGCCTCGGCCTCTCGCCCAATGACAAGGTCGCGCGACTCAAACGCTTGCGCAAAGCCGACGACACAGTGATGGCGATCGAAATGAGCACCCTGCCCGCCTCGATCATTCCCAAGCCGCAAGCGGTGGGCGATTCCCTCTACGAATACCTCGACGGCATCGGCAAACCAGTGGTCCGCGCCCTGCAACACATTCAGGCGATCAACGCGTCCGACGAATTCGCCGCACTGGTGGGCATCGCCCCCGGCACCGCCATGCTGCTGATGACCCGGGTCGGTTACCTGGAAGACAACACGCCGATCGAAGTCACCGACACCTATTGCCGCAATGACTACTACGACTTTGTCGCAGAGCTGCGCCGCTAAATCAGAGAGCCGATCATGTCCGAAGACAACATCCTCACCGCCCACGGCTGGGTTCGTGGCCGGCTGACCCATGAGCACGGCAAGGTCGTGTCCATCGAAGGCGAACCTTGCGATCCGGCGGACAACGACCTGCCGTATCTGCTCCCGGGCTTCATCGACCTGCATGTTCACGGCGGGGGTGGCAAAGACATCATGGAAGGCGCGCCAGCCTTCGAAACCATCACCAGAACCCACGTGCGCTTCGGCACCACCTCACTGCTGGCGACCACCATGACCGCGCCGAGCGAAGAGATTTCCAGCGTGCTCAAAGCCGTCGGCGAGTTCTGCGAGCAGCGACCCAAAGGCAGCGCCCGGGTACTCGGCGTGCATCTGGAAGGCCCCTACATCAACCCCGGAAAACTCGGCGCCCAACCGAATTTCGCCCACACCGCGTTGATGGCCGAAGTCGAGGAATACCTGGCGCTGGCGCCGATCCGAGTGATCACCATCGCCCCGGAAATCGCCGGCCACGACGGTTTGATCCGCGCCCTCAGCGCTCGCGGCGTGCGCATGCAAATCGGCCACACGCTGGGCAGTTACGAGGAAGGCGTCGCCGCGTTGGCCGCCGGCGCCAGCAGTTTCACCCACCTCTACAACGCCATGAGCCCGCTGCATCACCGCGAGCCCGGCATCGTCGGCGCCGCGCTGGCCCACGCCAAGTACGCCGAGCTGATTCCGGACTTGCTCCACGTACACCCCGGTGCGATCCGCGTGGCCTTGCGCTCGATCCCGTGCCTGTATTGCGTCACCGATTCCACCGCTGCCGCCGGCATGCCCGACGGCGAATACAAACTCGGCAGCCACACCGTGACCAAATGCCTGGGCGGTGTGCGCCTGCCCGACGGCACGCTGGCCGGCAGCACCCTGACCATGGATCAGGCTCTGCGCAACCTGGTGAAGATCGGTCTGCCGATCAGCGAAGCTTCGCAACGTCTTTCGCAATTCCCCGCCGACTACCTCGGCCTTCAAGAACGCGGGCGCCTGCAACCCGGCGCCTGGGCCGACTGCGTGCGGCTGGATCGCTCACTCACACTGACCGCCGTCATGGTCGAAGGAGAAGACATTGACTTCAAAAATGCTTGAAGAGGCGCTGTCCTCGTTCGAGGCCGTGCAAGCCCAATTGCAACAACTCGACCCGCAGATGATCGAGATTGCCGCGCGCCTGCGCCGTCAGCCGCCACAAGTGGCAATGACCGTGGCTCGCGGCAGTTCCGACCACGCGGCGAGCTATTTCGCCTACCTGACCATGCAGCAATTGGGCATTCCGGTGGCGTCGTTGCCCATGTCGGTGGTGACCATGCAACAGGCGCCGTTGAAGGTCAGCGGCCAGGTCGCGTTCGCTTTCTCGCAATCGGGGCAGAGCCCGGATTTGGTGAACAGCCTGCGTTTGCTGCGCAAGCGCGGCGCGCTGAGCATTTCCATGGTCAACGCCGAGAACTCGCCTTTGGAAGCGGCCTGCGAATTCAACCTGCCGCTGTGCGCCGGCACCGAAAGCAGCGTCGCCGCGACCAAGAGCTTTATCGCCACCCTCACCGTCAGCGCCCGCCTGATCGCCCATTGGAAAGAAGACGTGGAATTGCTGGAAGCCGGCCTTGCCCTGCCGGATGGTTTGCGCGAAGCGGCGCAACAGGACTGGAGCCTGGCCATCGATGCGTTGCGCGATTGCCAGCGCTTGATGGTGATCGGCCGTGGCGCCGGCTTCGCCATCGCCCAGGAAGCGGCACTCAAGTTCAAGGAAACCTCGGCGATCCAGGCCGAAGCCTTCAGCAGCGCCGAAGTCCGGCACGGCCCGATGGCGTTGATCGACGAGAACTACCACCTGCTGATCTTCGCCCCGCGCGGTGCCGAGCAGGCCGGGTTGCTGAGCCTGGCCGCCGACATGCGTCAACGCGGCGCCCGCGTGCTGCTGGCCGCGCCAGATGACGTCGCCGAACGCGACCTGACCCTGACCCGCGCCGAACACCCGGCCCTGGACCCGATTCTGGCGATCCAGAGTTTCTACGTCATGGCCGCCGGTCTGGCCGTCGCCCGTGGCATGGACCCGGACCAGCCGCGTCACTTGAGCAAAGTGACGCGCACGCACTGAGTCCGATTTGTAGCTTTCCTGATGAGACCGAGCCATGCACAACAACAATAAAGAGCTGACCCTCAGCGCCCCGCTCAGCGGCCCGGTGCTCACACTCGCCAAAGTCCCGGACCCGGTGTTCGCCAGTGGCGCCATGGGCGACGGGATCGCCATCGATCCATTGAACGACACTCTGTACTCGCCCTGTGAAGCGGTCGTGATCCACATCGCCCGCACCGGTCACGCCATCACCTTGCGCGCCGATAACGGCGCCGAGTTACTGCTTCATCTGGGCCTTGATACGGTCGAGTTGCAGGGTGTCGGTTTCTCGATGCTGGTCAAGGAAGGTGCGCGGGTCAGCAATGGCCAGCCGCTGCTGCGCTATGACCTGGACCAGGTCGCGCAGCAGTGCAAAAGCCTGGTCAGCCTGATGATTCTGACCAACAGTCAGGACTTCCAAGCACGTCCGATTACGCTGAAATCAGTGAAGGTGGGCGATCCGCTGCTGCACATCGTGCCGAAAGTAACGAACGGCGCGCAGATCGACATTGAAGTGCTCGGCATCGAGGTTCAAGGGCATGTTCATGTCGCCCATCGCGGTGGCTTGCACGCCCGGCCTGCGGCGCTGATCCGCCAAACCGCCCAACAGTTCAAGAGCAAATCCTGGCTGCACTTCGCCGGTAAATCGGCGGCCTGCGACAGTTTGATCGGCCTGATGGGGCTGGCTGTCGGTGAGCGGGATGAAATCCGGGTCAGTTGCCAGGGGCCGGATGCCGAAGCGGCGCTGCAAGCCCTGTTGGCCGCGTTATCCACAGCCCTGGCCGAAGACAACCACGCTGCCGCACCAACGCCAATAGCCCAACGCAATCGCCCCGCCGAAGCGGGTGTGCTGCACGGTGTGTGCGCAGCTCCAGGCCTGGTGGGCGGGCCGTTGTTTCGTCTGAACTCGATCAGTCTTCCAGTAGATGCTGGTAATCATGAGCCGAAGCAACAACGTTACGCGTTGGACACCGCGCTGACTCAAGTACGCAGCGAAATCGACGGCACACGGGCCCAAGCGAAGAAGCACAAGAACACCGATGAAGAAGCGATCTTCGCCGCGCACCTGGCATTGCTCGAAGACCCGGCGCTGCTCGATGCGGCTCATCAATCCATCGACCAAGGCATCGCCGCGACTCACGCCTGGAGTCAATCCATCGACGTGCAATGCGAGGTGCTGCTGCAACTCGGCAGCCCGTTGCTGGCCGAACGCGCCAACGACCTGCGCGACCTCAAGCAACGGGTGCTGCGAGCCCTGCTCGGCGAAGCCTGGCATTACGACGTGCCGGCCGGCGCCATCGTCGCGGCCCATGAACTGACGCCGTCCGATTTGCTGCAACTGAGCCAGCAAGGGGTGGCCGGGTTGTGCATGGCCGAAGGTGGCGCGACGTCCCATGTGGCGATTCTCGCTCGCGGCAAAGGCTTGCCGTGCATGGTTGCACTGGGCTCGACGCTGCTCGATCAGGAGCAAGGTCAAGCGGTGGTGCTGGATGCCGACGGCGGTCGCCTCGAACTGATGCCGACTGCCGAGCGCCTGGCCGAGGTGCATCAGGCGCAACTCGATCATCAGCAACGTCGCGCGCTTCAACAGTCTCAGGCTCACGTCCCGGCACTGACACTTGATGGTTTGCCAATCGAAGTCGCCGCCAATGTCGCTTCCAGTGCCGAGGCAGCTGATGCCCTGGCCAACGGTGCCGATGGCGTCGGTCTGCTGCGTACCGAATTCCTCTTCGTCGACCGCCAAACCGCACCGGACGAACAGGAGCAGCACGTTGCCTATCAAGCCGTGCTCGACGCCATGGGCGACAAGTCGGTGATCATCCGCACCATCGATGTCGGTGGTGATAAACAGCTCGACTATTTACCGCTCCCTGTCGAAGCGAACCCGGTGCTTGGTTTGCGCGGCATTCGTCTGGCTCAGGTGCGCCCGGAACTGCTGGATCAGCAACTGCGCGCCCTGCTGCAGGTCAGCCCGCTGTCGCGTTGCCGGATCCTGTTACCGATGGTCACCGAAGTCGATGAGTTGCTGCACATCCGCCAGCGTCTCGACGCGTTGTGCATTGAACTCAATGTGAGTGAGCGCCCGGAATTGGGCGTGATGATCGAGGTTCCGGCCGCCGCACTGCTGGCCGAGCAACTGGCCGAGCACGCGGACTTCCTGTCCATCGGCACCAACGACTTGTCGCAATACACCCTGGCCATGGACCGCGACCACGCCGGCCTCGCCTCCCGCGTCGATGCGATGCACCCGGCGCTGCTGCGGCTGATCGCCCAGACCTGCGCCGGTGCAGCGGTGCATAACCGGTGGGTCGGGGTCTGCGGCGCCCTCGCCTCCGATCCGTTGGCCACGCCGGTACTGATTGGCCTGGGCGTCAGCGAGTTGTCGGTCAGCCCGGTGCAAATCGGTGAAATCAAGGACCGCGTGCGTCACCTCGACGCCACCGAATGCCGACGCATCAGCCAGGACCTGCTCAAGCTGAGCAGCGCCGGCGCGGTGCGTCACGCCTGTCACCAGCAATGGCCTCTGAGCTGAACAACAACGATAAGAATCCAGGGAGATCCGCCATGTACCAATACTTCATCGAAGGCCTGCAGCGCCTCGGTCGCGCGCTGATGCTGCCGATCGCGATCCTGCCGATTGCCGGGTTACTGCTGCGTCTGGGCGACACCGACCTGCTGGACATCGCGATCATCCACGACGCCGGCCAGGTGATTTTCGCCAACCTGGCGCTGATCTTCGCCATCGGCATCGCGGTCGGTTTTGCCAAGGACAACAACGGCACCGCAGGCCTGGCCGGGGTGATTGGTTATCTGGTGATGATCTCCACCCTCAAGGTGCTCGACTCGAGCATCAACATGGGCATGCTGGCCGGGATCGTCAGCGGCTTGATGGCCGGCGCGCTGTACAACCGCTTCAAAGACATCAAGCTGCCGGAATACCTGGCGTTCTTCGGCGGTCGGCGTTTCGTGCCGATAGTCACCGGGTTCGCTGCCGTCGGCCTGGGCGTCATCTTCGGTTTCATCTGGCCGCCGATCCAGCATGGCATCAACGGCTTCGGCACCTTGATGATGGAGAGCGGCAGCTTTGGTGCGTTCATCTTCGGCGTGTTCAACCGCTTGCTGATCGTCACCGGCCTGCACCACATCCTCAACAACATGGCGTGGTTCGTGTTCGGCAACTTCACCGACCCGACCACGGGCGCACTGGTGACCGGCGACCTGTCACGTTACTTTGCCGGCGACCCGAAAGGCGGCCAGTTCATGACCGGCATGTTCCCGATGATGATCTTCGGCCTGCCCGCCGCGTGCCTGGCGATGTACCGCAACGCCCTGCCGGAACGGCGCAAAGTCATGGGCGGGATCTTCCTGTCCATGGCCCTGACCTCGTTTTTGACCGGCGTCACCGAGCCGATCGAATTCGCCTTCATGTTCCTCGCACCGCTACTGTTTTTGCTTCATGCGCTGCTAACGGGACTGTCGATGGCCGTCACCAACCTGCTGAACATTCACCTGGGGTTTACCTTTTCCGGCGGTTTCATCGACATGATTCTGGGCTGGGGTGAATCCACCAACGGCTGGCGCGTGCTTCCCGTGGGTCTTGCGTATGCAGTGATCTACTACGTGGTGTTTGATTTCTGTATCCGCCGCTTCAACCTCAAGACGCCGGGGCGTGAGGATGTACAGGCTGGCGACAAAGTTGTGGTCACCGAGAATGAACGCGCCGGGGCATATATCAAGGCGCTGGGCGGTGCGGAGAATTTGATCACGGTCGGCGCTTGCACCACGCGACTGCGGTTGGACATGGTTGATCGCAACAAAGCCTCGGATGCGGACTTGAAAGCGTTGGGTGCAATGGCTGTAGTGCGCCCGGGCAAGGGCGGCAGTTTGCAGGTGGTGGTCGGGCCGATGGCAGACAGCATTGCCGATGAGATTCGATTGGCGATGCCGGCTTTGGGCCGTGCGGTTATCGCCTCCCCTGCCACTGTGGTTGATGAGCCAAAACCTGCTGCCGTAGCGAACGCTGAAGCACAGCAATGGCTGAAGGCGTTGGGTGGCGGCGAGAATGTGCTGCAGATGGATTGCATCGCCATGACCCGGATTCGGTTGCAGCTGGCGGATGGCACGGGGTTGTCGGAAGGCCAGTTGAAAGCGCTTGGTTGCCAGGGTGTCAGCCAGTTGGACGGTGGGATTTGGCATCTGTTGATTGGTGAAAAGGCGCCAAGTTTGAGTGGTGCGTTGGAAGCGTTGGTTAATCGCAGTGAGGTGAGTGCCAGGGTTTAGATCATAGGCGCGGGACAGTCAGTCTTCGCGGGCAAGCCTCGCTCCTACGAGGTATGTGTTGTTTGCACGTCGATGTCCGACACCATTCCCCTGTAGGAGCGAGGCTTGCCCGCGAAGAGGCCCGCACTCCCAATGAAAATCTCAAAGCCCGCTGACCGTCACTGGTCCAGCGGGCTTTTTCATTGTGCTACCCCTGCGGATCGACCTGATCCAGCACCCGGTTCACCGACAACTCCGCCAACGAAATCATCTGCTGAATGCCCAAGGCCAGATTGCACGCTGGGCCGGTGAGATCGAACGCCAACTCACTGGCCATGACATTCGCCGAAGCCAGGGTTTCACAGGCATGGGCCAGTAGGGTTTCTGAATCTACGTTGGGCGCGACGACGAAGATCGTACTTGGACGCTGCTCGGCTTTGACCTTCTTCTGGGAAGGTGGCGCGAGATAGTGATCGAGTGCACGGATTGCGGCATCGTGGAGTGTTTTGGAATTGAGGCAGGTGTAGGGGGAAACGGATTCGTTTTCCATGTTTGTTTCCACATCTTCTACGTCGGTTTCTGGGAGATCGGGATTGTCTTTGATCATGGTGGAGCTCCTAAAACAGTTGGAGCGACCGACATCACTTATTGATGCGGCGCCTATAAGCGCCTAACAATTCTTCGGGCTTGCAGTCCCGGTCGCTGAATTGGCAGCGACACGGGGAGGTTAGAAAGCACACTTCCGACGGACAACCTGAAAATCTTGTGGGAAGGTTCCGTATAGATGATTGGCCGTTAAACGCCACGCCTATCAAGTTGCCATCGCGAGCAAACACACTCCCACCGTTGAACGGCGCAACCGCTTGATTCGCAGCACTGTCAACTGTCATATATGACAGTTGACCATCACAATACTCATCACTACGTTGATCCCATCAAGCAGTAACTTTTAAGGAGGAAATCGGTATGAGCGAACTGACAGCGGCGCAGCTGCGCGCCAAGAAGGCTTTTGAAGGAAAAGACCTCAATAAAGATGGCCTTGTCACCGTTGATGAATTTAAAGAGGCTTTCAGTTATCTTTCGCCGGAACACCTCAAACAGTTGTTGGACGTTGTGAACCGCAACGATGACAATGAAATCAGCCTTGATGAATTTCTTGGAAGGTTCTGAAGTTTTTACAGATCAATAAACATCATTGCCTGTAAGACCGCCATCGCGGGCAAGCCCGCTCCCACAGTGGAGCGGCGTACACCCACCAAACTACAGGCCGAGCGTTAGCTCGCCTGCCGCTTTTGATCTTGACCCACCCGCCCCTTCGGGAGGCTGAGCGCAGGTGTTCATCTGGGGATTGGCGCGCAGCGCCGTTCGACGCAGTCGAACCCATCGCATGTAGGTCGTAGCGAAGCAGACCGTAGGGCGATGCCCCCAGATGGATACCGGAGCGAAGGAACGCCGAGCCTCAGCGAGGGGCCGGACGCTTGGGGCGAAGACCTTTGCTTCCTTTGGGGCGTTTGCCAAAGGGAGTCGCCGCAAGGGCGAAACCATAAGCCGCCGTTACCGCAGCAATGGATATGTACTCAATCAACAAGAACCTGGTCGGCCCTAAGGCCGCCACGCCCTAAATCGCAGCCAATAAAAAACCCGCTGAAATCACTTCAGCGGGTTTCTCATTTCAGCGGCCAGGAAGATCAGAAATCCTCCAACCGCCATACCTCATAAGCCGGCGTCTCATAGGGATGACTCTCTTTCAGAGCCACCACCACCGCCCGAATCAACTCATCGCTGACCACCAGCTCAACCTTCCACTCCTCAACCTGCTCGACCTGGCCCGCTTCGCCAATGAACGGCTGACTGCCCTCCAGTGGACGAAACTGACCCAGGCCAAACACTTGCCATGCACAGTGGTCATAAGCCCCGATCCGCCCGCCACCGGCGGCGAATACAGCGCTTTTGACCACTTCGACATGACTGGCCGGAACAAAAAAGCAGAGCTTGTACACGGCAATCAGCTCCCCGCTCTTAGTTCACCCAGACGCGAGCGTTACGGAACATACGCATCCAAGGTGCGTCTTCGTTCCAGTCTTCCGAACGCCACGAGTTCTGCACCGCGCGGAACACACGCTCCGGGTGCGGCATCATGATGGTCACGCGACCGTCGCGGCTGGTCAAACCGGTGATACCGCGCGGCGAGCCGTTCGGGTTTGCCGGGTATTTCTCGGTGACCTTGCCGTGGTTGTCGACGAAACGCATCGCCACGCAACCCGACAGATCGGCTTGCAGCAAGGCTTCTTCGCTGGCGAATTCGGCATGGCCTTCACCGTGGGCGATGGCGATCGGCATGCGCGAACCGGCCATGCCCTGCAGGAAGATCGAGTTCGATTCCTGGATCTGAACCATGGCCACGCGGGCTTCGAACTGCTCGGAACGGTTGCGCACGAAGTGCGGCCAGAACTCGCTGCCCGGGATCAGCTCGTGCAGGTTGGACATCATCTGGCAACCGTTGCACACGCCGAGGGTGAAGCTGTCGGTACGTTCGAAGAAGCCCTGGAAGGCATCGCGAGCGCGGCTGTTGAACAGCGCGGACTTGGCCCAGCCTTCACCGGCACCCAGTACGTCGCCGTAGGAGAAACCGCCGCAAGCAACCATGCCCTTGAAGTCGTTCAGGTCGACACGGCCGGCCAGAATGTCGCTCATGTGCACGTCGATCGCGTTGAAACCGGCACGGTCGAACGCGGCCGCCATTTCCACCTGACCGTTGACGCCCTGCTCACGCAGCACGGCAACCTGTGGGCGAATGCCTTTCTTGATGTAAGGCGCGGCGACATCCTGGTTAACGTCGTAGCTGAGCTTGACGCTCAGGCCCGGGTTGTCTTCTTCCAGCAGCACGTCGAACTCTTGCTCGGCGCAATCAGCGTTATCACGCAGACGCTGGATCTGGTAGCTGGTTTCAGCCCACTGACGTTGCAGCAGACGACGCTGCCCTTCGAACACGGTATCGCCGTTGAACGTGATGCTGATCTCGCCGTTGTTCATCGGCTGACCGATCACCGATACGCAGTCGCCCAGGCCAGCAGCGCTGAACTGCGCGAGGATGTCCGCGGTGGCGTCCTGGCGAACCTGGATCACAGCGCCCAGTTCTTCGTTGAACAGGATCGCGGCGATATCGGCGGAAGTCTCTGCCAGACCGTCGAGGTTCAGGCTCAGGCCGCAGTGGCCGGCAAACGCCATTTCCACCACGCTGGTCAGCAGACCACCGTCGGAACGGTCGTGGTAAGCCAGCAGGTGACCGTCGGCGTTGAGGCCCTGGATCACCGCGAAGAAGGCTTTCAGGTCTTCAGCGTCATCGACGTCCGGTGCCTGTTTGCCGAGCTTGCCGTGAACCTGAGCAAGGATCGAGGCACCCATGCGGTTCTGGCCGCGACCGAGGTCGATCAGGATCAGGTCGGTGGTGCCCTTGTCCATGCGCAGTTGCGGGGTCAGGGTCTGACGGATGTCAGCCACTGGCGCGAAACCGGTCACGATCAGCGACATTGGCGAAGTGACCGCCTTATCGACACCTTCATCGTTCCAGCGAGTGGCCATGGACATGGAGTCCTTGCCCACCGGAATGGTGATGCCCAGCTCAGGGCACAGTTCCATGCCGACCGCTTTCACGGTGTCGTACAGACGCGCGTCTTCACCCGGGTGACCGGCAGCGGACATCCAGTTCGCCGACAGTTTGATGTCGGAGATCTTGGCGATGCGCGAGGCGGCGATGTTGGTCAGGGTTTCGCCGATGGCCATGCGGCCCGACGCCGGAGCGTCCAGCAGAGCCAGCGGAGTGCGCTCGCCCATGGCCATGGCTTCACCGGTATAAACGTCGAAGCTGGTGGCGGTAACGGCAACGTCGGCCACCGGAACCTGCCACGGGCCAACCATCTGGTCACGGGCCACGAGGCCGGTGATGGTGCGGTCGCCGATGGTGATCAGGAAGCTCTTGCTGGCCACGGCCGGGTGATGCAGAACGCGCTCGACGCAGTTGCCGATGTCGAGGGTCGACGGATCGAAATCGTCGCCCAGCTCGTTTTCACGAACCACCGAACGGTGCATGCGCGGGGCTTTGCCCAGCAGCACTTCGAGCGGCATGTCCACCGGGCTGTTGCCGAAGTGACTGTCGGTCACGGTCAGTTGCGGCTCGGCAGTGGCTTCGCCGACTACCGCGAATGGGCAACGCTCACGCTCGCAGATCGCCTTGAAGCGTTCGAAGTCCGCCGGGCCGACTGCCAGAACGTAGCGTTCCTGGGATTCGTTACTCCAGATTTCGTGCGGGGCCATGCCCGGCTCGTCGTTTGGAATGTTGCGCAGTTCGAAACGGCCACCACGGTCGCCATCGTTGACCAGTTCCGGGAAGGCGTTGGACAGACCGCCAGCGCCGACGTCGTGGATGAAGCTGATCGGGTTTTTGTCGCCCAGTTGCCAGCAACGGTCGATGACTTCCTGGCAACGACGCTCCATCTCTGGGTTTTCACGTTGTACGGAAGCGAAGTCCAGGTCTGCCGAGCTGGTGCCGGTGGCCATGGAGGAAGCCGCGCCGCCACCCAGACCGATCAGCATCGCCGGGCCGCCAAGCACGATCAGCTTGGAGCCAACGACGATTTCGCCTTTCTTGACGTGTTCTTCACGGATGTTGCCCATGCCGCCAGCCAGCATGATCGGCTTGTGGTAACCGCGCACTTCGTCGCCATGAGGCGTGGTGATCGACTGTTCGAAGGTACGGAAGTAACCGGTCAGCGCCGGACGGCCGAATTCATTGTTGAATGCAGCGCCGCCCAACGGGCCTTCGATCATGATGTCCAGCGCGGTAACGATGCGCTCGGGTTTGCCATACGGCACTTCCCACGGCTGCTCGAAGCCCGGGATCTGCAGGTTCGACACGGTGAAACCGGTCAGGCCAGCCTTTGGCTTGGCGCCGCGACCGGTGGCGCCTTCGTCACGAATCTCGCCGCCGCTACCGGTGGATGCGCCCGGGAACGGGGCAATCGCGGTCGGGTGGTTGTGCGTTTCGACTTTCATCAGGATGTGCACCGGTTCCTGCACCGCGCCGTACTGGCGGGTGTCAGGGTCCGGGAAGAAACGGCCAGCCACGGAGCCGACGATGACCGAGGCGTTGTCTTTATAAGCCGACAGAACACCTTCGCTGTGCATCTGGTAGGTGTTCTTGATCATGCCGAACAGGCTTTTTTCCTGGCTCTGACCGTCGATATCCCAACTGGCGTTGAAGATCTTGTGACGGCAGTGCTCGGAGTTCGCCTGGGCGAACATCATCAGTTCGATGTCGTGTGGGTTGCGCTTCAAACCAAGGAAGGCATTGACCAGGTAGTCGATTTCGTCTTCGGCCAGGGCCAGGCCCAGCTCGGTATTGGCTTTTTCCAGCGCGGCGCGGCCGCCACCCAACACGTCGATGGCAGTCAGCGGTTTTGGCTCGGCGTGGCTGAACAGGCCGGAGGCTTGTTCGAGGTTGCCCAGCACAATCTGGGTCATGCGGTCGTGCAGCGCGTCTGCGATCAGCTGCGCTTCGGCGTCGCTGAACTGGCCGGCGACGTAGAACGCGATGCCGCGCTCAAGCCGCTGGATCTTGGTCAGGCCGCAGTTGCGAGCAATGTCGCTGGCTTTACTGGACCACGGCGAAATGGTGCCGAAACGCGGCAATACCAGGAACAGACGACCAGTGGGCTCTTGTACCGGAACGCTAGGGCCGTACTTCAGAAGGCGCGCAAGCACCTGCTGTTCGTCGCCGGTCAGGACGCCGGTAACTTCGGCGAAGTGAGCGAATTCAGCATACAGGCCGCTGACAGCTGGAACCTTCTGGCTCAGTTGCTCAAGGAGTTTGCTGTGGCGAAAGGCAGAAAGGGCAGGAGCGCCGCGCAGGATCAACATCTTCGGGACAGCCTCGGGAAGGGGTGTGCTTTGAGGCCGTGCATTCTAGCCTAAACCGCCCGCGACATCACCCGAAACGGTACACGCGGTTGCACCCGAACGTCGGGCCGGGGATTCGGACCTTGAACGGGTGCGCACCGGGGGTTATTTTTTCTGTCACAAAATGCTGTCCGGGCCAATTCCTGCGGGCTCCAAGCGGGTTTTTAAAGCTCTAGCAGACAAGCCCTTCGCTGTCGAGATATGGCGCTCGTGGTCCTTTGCGTATACTGCGCAGATGTTTTCCCCAACGGCTTTGCGTCCGCGGTATGCCAAATGGCTGATCGCAACCGGACTCTTCCTGGTGCTCGGTGGCTGTGTTGATAAACCCAACACGCTGGAGCGCGTAAAGGAGGATGGCGTGCTGCGGGTGGTTACCCGTAACAGCCCCGCCACCTACTTTCAGGATCGCAACGGTGAAACCGGCTTCGAATACGAGCTGGTGAAGCGCTTCGCCGACGATCTGGGGGTTGAACTCAAGATCGAAACCGCCGACAACCTCGACGACCTGTTCAATCAGGTAGGCAAGCCCAATGGCCCGGTACTGGCAGCTGCCGGCCTGGTCAGCAGCGAGGAACGCAAAAGGCAGGTGCGGTTTTCCCACCCCTATCTCGAAGTCACCCCACAGATCATCTACCGTAACGGCCAGTCGCGACCGACCGACGCTGGCGATCTGGTTGGCAAGAAGATCATGGTGCTCAAGGGCAGCACCCACGCCGAGCAGCTGGCGGAGTTGAAAAAGAAATATCCCGGCATTGAATACGAAGAGTCCGACGCAGTTGAAGTCGTCGACCTGCTGCGCATGGTCGACGAAGGTCAGATCGACCTGACCCTGGTCGACTCCAACGAAGTGGCGATGAACCAGGTCTACTTCCCCAACGTGCGGGTCGCTTTCGATCTCGGCGACGCCAGCAATCAGAGCTGGGCCGTGGCCGCTGGCGATGACAACAGCCTGCTCAACGAAATCAACGCCTACCTCGACAAGGTGAAGGAAAACGGCACCCTCCAACGCCTCAAAGACCGCTATTACGGGCATGTCGACGTACTCGGCTACATGGGCGCCTACACCTTCGCCCAGCACTTGCAGCAGCGGTTGCCCAAGTACGAGAAGCACTTCAAGACATACGCCAAGGAAGAAAAGGTCGATTGGCGCCTGCTGGCGGCGATCGGCTATCAGGAATCGCTGTGGCAAGCTGCGGTCACGTCCAAGACCGGCGTGCGCGGGTTGATGATGTTGACCCAGAACACGGCGCAAGCCATGGGCGTGTCCAATCGCCTCGATCCCAAGCAGAGCATCATGGGCGGCGCGAAGTACCTGGCTTACATGAAAGATCAACTGGATGAGTCGATCCAGGAACCGGATCGTACGTGGTTTGCGCTGGCAGCCTACAACGTGGGCAGCGGTCACCTGGATGACGCGCGAAAACTGACGGCCAAGGAAGGGCTGAACCCGGACAAGTGGCTGGACGTGAAGAAAATCCTGCCGCGCCTGTCGCAGAAGCAGTGGTACAGCAAGACTCGTTATGGCTACGCCCGTGGCGGCGAGCCGGTGCATTTCGTGGCGAACATCCGTCGCTACTACGACATCCTGACGTGGGTCACACAGCCGCAGCTCGAAGGCACCCAGGTCGCCGAGGGCAACCTGCATGTGCCCGGAGTCGACAAGACCAAACCGAGCCAGGAAACCCCACCGCTTTAAATCTTCGCAACCGTCAAAGACCCCATCGCGGGCAAGCCACGCTCCCACAGGTTTTGCGTTGAATGACGACTGTGTATTCGACGCAAAACTTGTGGGAGCGTGGCTTGCCCGCGATGGCAGCGCTGCCGATCTAGCCTTTCAACGCAGCTGCCAGAATCAGCGCCTTCATCTCCGACACCGCCGACTTGAACCCGACGAACAACGCATGGGCCACCAGCGCATGGCCGATGTTCAATTCGTTGATGCCCTTGATCGCCGCAACAGCCTCGACGTTGTGATAGTGCAAACCGTGGCCGGCGTTGACGATCAGGCCTTGGGCCAGACCGAATGCCACGCCATCGGCCACGCGTTTGAGCTCTTCAGCGACCTCGGTTGGCGTCTCGGCGTCCGCATAACGCCCGGTATGCAACTCAATGGCCGGAGCACCGACGCGGCGGGACGCTTCGATCTGACGCTCGTCAGCGTCGATGAACAGCGACACTTCGCAGCCGATCTTCGCCAGGCGATCCACCGCTGCCTTGATCCGCGCTTCCTGCCCCGCTACGTCCAGACCGCCTTCAGTGGTCAGTTCCTGACGGGTTTCCGGCACTAGGCAAACGTGCGCCGGGCGGATACGCTCGGCAAACGCCATCATTTCTTCGGTGACGCCCATTTCGAAGTTCATGCGGGTTTGCAGCACATCCTTGAGCAGCAGGACATCGCGCTCCTGAATGTGCCGGCGATCTTCACGCAAATGCACGGTGATGCCGTCAGCGCCCGCCTCTTCCGCGTCCAGCGCTGCCTTGACCGGATCCGGGTAACGAGTGCCCCGGGCCTGACGCAGGGTGGCAACGTGGTCGATGTTCACGCCAAGAAGAATGCGATTGCTGGTGGTCACGGAAGCGCTCCTGAAAGAGGGAAAGTTCGGTGCACAGCATACACGGGAGATAGGGTCTGTTGACGCAAGCATCAACAGATCTACGGCTTTCGAAATAACTCGCGACTGACCAATGGACGACCACCCAAATGAACGGCCAACGCCTGACGCATCAAGCGCTTGGCGGCGGACAGCGCTCCGGGTGCAGACCAGTCGGCGTCAGCCATGGCCAGCAGTTCGGTACCATTGAACAGACCCGGTTGCAGCAGATAGACCCGCTCCAGGCCCGCATCCACTTGCAAGCGATAGAGACCGTCCGGAGCGATGGGGTCGCCATGGATGTCGGTATTCAGCGCGAAGCCATAACCGAGATCATCAAGCAGTCGCCATTCGAAGGAGCGCAGCAATGGTTCCAGCGGTCGACCTTCGGCCAGGGCAAGCAAGGTCGCGGCGTAGTGATCGAAAACCGCGGGATGAGGGTCTTCGGCGGGCAGCAGACGGATCAGCAATTCGTTGAGGTAGAGACCACTGAACAGCGCTTCGCCATTGAGCCAGGTGGAAACGCCGGCGCTTTCCATGCGGCCGACATTCTTCAGTTCGCCCCGGCCACGGAACTCGACTTCCAGCGGCACGAACGGCCGCGCCAACGTCCCGGCCTTGCCCCGCGCACTGCGCAACACCGCCCGCAGCCGACCTTGCGGCGTGAGGAAATCCACCAGCGCACTGCTTTCGCGGTAGGCGCGGGAGTGGAGCACGTAAGCGCGTTGGCCGATTGGCGCGGTGGTCGACATGGAAATCGCAGTTCTCAATGAAAGAGCGCAGTTTTACAAACAACCCAAAACCAATGTGGGAGCGGGCTTGCCCGCGATGGCGGACTTACATTCAACATCTGCGCTGAATGTTACATCCTCATCGCGGGCAAGCCCGCTCCCACAGGGTTCTACGGTGCAGCGCAGACCGGGTTTACAGGTCGCCGTAACCCAGCGAACGCAAGGCGCGTTCGTCGTCGGACCAGCCGCCTTTCACCTTGACCCACAGGTTGAGCATGATCTTGGAGTCGAACAGCAGCTCCATATCCTTGCGCGCCTCGGTGCCGATGCGCTTGATGCGCTCGCCCTTGTCGCCAATGATGATTTTCTTCTGGCCGTCACGTTCGACGAGGATCAAGGCATGGATGTGCAGGGTTTTGCCCTGCTGCTTGAACTCTTCGATTTCCACGGTGATCTGGTACGGCAGCTCGGCACCCAACTGGCGCATGATTTTTTCGCGTACCAGTTCAGCGGCAAGGAAGCGGCTGCTGCGGTCGGTGATCTGATCTTCCGGGAAGAAGTGATCGTTTTCCGGCAGGTGCTCGGCGATCACTCGCTCCAGCGTGTCGAGGTTGTGCCCGTGCTGGGCCGAGATCGGCATGATCTGCGCGTTCGGCAGCTGTTCCTGCAACCAGGTCAGGTGCGGCATCAGCTCGGATTTGTCTTCAATGCGGTCGGTCTTGTTCAGCGCCACGATCAGAGGACCGGTCACGTACTGAACACGCTCGAGGACCATCTGGTCTTCGTCGGTCCACTTGGTACGGTCAACCACGAAGATCACCACGTCGACGTCTTTCAACGCCGCCGAAGCGGTCTTGTTCATGTAGCGGTTCAGGGCCTTTTCGCCCCCCTTGTGCATGCCCGGGGTGTCGACGTAGATCGCCTGGACGTCACCTTCGGTCTTGATGCCGAGCATGTTGTGGCGGGTGGTCTGCGGCTTGCGCGAGGTGATCGCCAGTTTCTGACCCAGAATGTGGTTCAGCAGCGTGGATTTGCCCACGTTGGGACGGCCGACGATGGCAACATAGCCACAGCGAGTTGCGGTTGAATCAGTCATTGCCATTCTCCACACCCAGGGCAATCAGTGCTGCGGCGGCCGCTACCTGTTCGGCAATACGACGACTCACACCCTGACCTCGGCTTTTTTCATTCAGTAAGATGATTTCACATTCGACGAAGAACGTCCGGCAATGCGGCTCACCCTGGATATCCACCACTTCGTAACGCGGCAGCTCACAACCACGGGACTGCAGGAATTCCTGCAGGCGGGTTTTCGGATCTTTGTTGGTGTCGACCAGCGTCAGGCCTTCGAACTCTCCGGCCAGCCAGGCCAGCACACGCTCGCGCGCCACCTCCATGCCGGCGTCCAGGTAGATCGCACCGATCAGCGCTTCGAGGGCATCGGCCAGAATCGACTCGCGACGGAAACCGCCACTTTTCAATTCGCCGGAGCCTAGGCGCAGGTATTCGCCAAGGTCAAAACCACGGGCCAGTACGGCCAGCGTCTCACCTTTCACCAGGCGTGCGCGCAAACGCGACAACTGGCCTTCGCGGGCCAGCGGGAAGCGATCGAACAGCGCCTCGCCAGCAACGAAATTGAGGATGGCATCGCCGAGGAATTCCAGGCGTTCGTTGTTGCGCCCGGCAAAACTGCGGTGAGTCAGGGCCAGGACCATCAGTTCCTGATCCTTGAAGGTGTAACCGAGCTGACGCTCGAGACGGCTTAAGGAGACGCTCACGGTTTACCCACGCTGAGTTCGTGGTTGGATTCCACCGCCAGGGCCTTGATGCGGCGCAGGCTTGGGACAATTAACGCTGTGTTCAAAAATAACGTCCTGAATATCGTTGTTTTCATGCTCCTGTCGCCGATTGTGCCGACTCCAGAAATGCATTCGGCGCTGTGTTCAACAGCGCCGTGTGTGATTACTTGATCAGACCAACCCGCGAGAAATTCGGCAGGTGACCGAGTTTGGGTTCCGGCCAGCTCATCCAGACTGCGAAGGCCTTGCCGACGATATTCTTGTCGGGAACCATGCCCAGCAGATCCTTGGGAATGCTCGGGTCATCCCAGTAGCGACTGTCGTTCGAGTTGTCGCGGTTGTCGCCCATCATGAAGTAGTGCCCGGCCGGCACGGTCCACGAATGGTCCGGCGTTGCGCGGTAACGGCTCATTTCCTTGCGGATCAGGTGCTCGGCGGCACCGAGTTTTTCCTTGTAGAGCTCGGCGCTGCCCAACGTGCCCGGCTCGGAGCCGACCAGTTGTTCGGCAATCGACTCACCGTTGACGAACAGGCGCTTGTCGGCGGTGTAGCGAATCTGGTCGCCCGGCAGGCCCACTACACGCTTGATGTAGTTGACGTTTGGATCGCTCGGATAGCGGAACACCATCACATCGCCGCGCTGCGGATCACCGACTTCGATGACTTTCTTGTCGATCACCGGCAGGCGGATCCCGTAAGAAAACTTGTTCACCAGAATGAAGTCACCGACATCCAGAGTCGGTTTCATCGAGCCGGAAGGAATCTGGAACGGTTCCACCAGGAACGAACGCAGCACCAGCACGATGAACAACACCGGGAAGAACGACTTGCCGTATTCGACCAGCAGCGGCTCTTTGTTCAGTTTCTCGATCACTACCATGTCAGCCTGGCTGACGCTCCCCTGATAGGAGTTGATGGCAGCCCGGCGCCGCGGCGCCAGGAACAACAGATCGAGCAACCCCAACAGGCCGCAGACGAACACGGCGATGACCAGCAACAGCGGGAAATTTAGTGACATAGGACCTAACTATCCAACCTGAGCACGGCAAGGAAGGCTTCTTGTGGAATTTCCACGTTACCGACCTGCTTCATGCGTTTTTTACCGGCCTTTTGCTTTTCCAGCAGCTTTTTCTTACGGCTGACGTCACCACCGTAGCATTTGGCCAATACGTTCTTTCTGAGTGCCTTGACGGTTGTACGCGCCACAATCTGACCGCCAATGGCGGCCTGGATTGCCACGTCGAACATCTGCCGCGGAATCAGGTCTTTCATCTTCTCGGTCAACTGGCGACCTTTGTAGTGCGAGTTGTCACGGTGCACGATCAGCGCCAGAGCGTCGACCTTGTCGCCGTTGATCAGCACGTCCAGTTTCACCAGGCTGGCCGATTGGTAACGATCGAAATGGTAGTCCAGAGAAGCATAGCCGCGACTGGTGGATTTCAGGCGATCAAAGAAGTCCAGTACCACTTCGTTCATCGGCAGGTCGTAGGTCACTTGTACCTGGGAGCCGAGGAACAGCATATCGACCTGTACGCCACGTTTTTCGATACACAGGGTAATGACGTTACCCAGGTGCTCTTGCGGCACAAGAATATTGGCGCGCACGATTGGCTCGCGCATATCTTCGATGGCAGACAAGTCTGGCAGCTTGGACGGGTTATCGACGTAGATCGTCTCGCCGGTCTTGAGCAGCAGCTCGAAGATTACCGTCGGCGCCGTGGTGATCAGGTCCAGGTTGTATTCGCGCTCAAGGCGCTCCTGGATGATTTCCATGTGCAGCATGCCGAGGAAGCCGCAACGGAAGCCGAAGCCCAGTGCGTCAGAGCTTTCCGGTGTGTATTGCAGCGACGAATCGTTGAGGGTGAGCTTTTGCAGCGCCTCGCGGAAGTCTTCGAAGTCGTCGGAGCTGACCGGGAACAGGCCGGCGTACACCTGCGGCTGAATGCGTTTGAAGCCTGGCAGCACGTCGACGTCCGGCGTCGAGCTCAAGGTCAGGGTATCGCCCACCGGCGCACCGTGAATGTCCTTGATGCTGGCGATGATGAAGCCCACTTCACCGGCCTTCAGGTCGACGGTAGGAGTGTGTTTCGGATTGAATACACCGACGCTGTCCACCAGGTGGATCTTGCCGGTGGATTTGACCAGAATCTTGTCACCCTTCTTCACGCGGCCGTGGCGAACGCGCACCAGGGAGACAACGCCCAGGTAGTTGTCGAACCAGGAGTCGATGATCAACGCTTGCAGCGGATCTTCGATGTTGCCGGTTGGCGCAGGAATGGTGTGAACCAGACGCTCGAGCACTTCATCGACGCCAAGGCCGGTCTTGGCACTGCACTCGACAGCGTCGGTGGCATCGATACCGATGATTTTTTCGATTTCTTCCTTGACGCGCTCCGGATCAGCCTGTGGCAGGTCGATCTTGTTCAGCACCGGCATGACTTCCAGGCCCTGTTCGATCGCCGTGTAGCAGTTGGCAACCGATTGCGCCTCGACGCCCTGGCCGGCATCGACCACCAGCAACGCACCTTCACAGGCCGCCAGCGACCGGCTGACTTCATAGGTGAAGTCGACGTGGCCCGGGGTATCAATGAAGTTCAGCTGGTAGTTGATGCCATCGCGGGCTTTGTAATAGAGGGTGACGCTATGGGCCTTGATGGTGATCCCGCGTTCACGTTCCAGGTCCATGGAGTCCAGCACCTGGGCTTCCATTTCGCGCTCGGCAAGGCCGCCGCACATCTGGATGAAGCGATCGGCCAGCGTCGACTTGCCATGGTCAATGTGGGCGATGATGGAGAAATTGCGGATATGACTCAAATCACTCACGGATCAACACTCAAAAAGGCTGCAGGCATAGCCCGCCGAAAAATAGCCGGGAATTGTACCTGATCCACGACGCAAGCGTCACGTTTGCAGGTCGGACGGCGCCTACAAAAAACGCCCCGGTCTTGCGACAGGGGCGTTTTTGGCGACTTTTGTAGGAACTGGCTTGCTGGCGATGGGGACGCCGCGGTGGGTCTGGATGACCGCAGCGATGCCATCGCCAGCAAGCCGGCTCCTACAATCAACCGGCCCGACGCAGCAACCAGACTCCGGCCAGGGCACAGACACCGGCCGGCACCAGCACCGCAAACAGCGGCGAGAAACCGAACACCAGGCTCGAAGGCCCGAGCAAATCCTGGACGATACGGAAGGTGAAGCCCACCAGCACGCCAGTGAAGACCCGCTGACCGAGGGTCACCGAACGCAGCGGACCGAAGATGAAGGAAATCGCCATCAATACCAATGCGGCGGTCACCAGCGGCTGCAACACCTTGACCCAAAACGCCAGCCAGTAACGACCGTTGCTCAGGCCCTGGTCAGCCAGATAGTGGATGTAATTCCACAGACCGCTGATCGATAACGACTCGGGAGCCATCACCACGGTACTCAGCAGTTGCGGGCTCAGCGCAATTTCCCAGCGCTCCACCGGGGCAGTCACCACTTCGGTACTTTTGTCATGGAACAGCGTGGTCGTGACATCGGTCAGCTGCCAGTGATCGGTATCGAATTCCGCACGCTTGGCGAAGCTCGAAGACAGCATGTGGCGCTGATCGTCAAAACGATAACGGGTCACGCCGAACAGCAGCCCGTTGGGTTGCACGGAGTTGACGTGAATGAACTCCTCCCCCTGACGATGCCACAGACCGTGCTTGGCGCTTTGCGCATCGCCACTGCCCTGGGCCAGCGAGCGATTGGCCTGAGCGGTGACTTCCGTGGCCGGCGCGATGTATTCGCCGATCATCAGCCCTACCACCATCAGGATCAGCATTGGCTTCATCACGGCCCAAACGATCCGACCAATGGAGACACCCGCAGCACGCATGATGGTCAGCTCGCTGTGGCTGGCCAGACTGCCGAGACCAATCAGGCAACCGATCAGCGCCGCCATCGGTAGCATGTCGTACAGGCGGCGCGGCGCGGTCAGCAACACGTAGCTCAGGACATCCATCAACGTGTAGGTATCGCTGACTTCGCTCATCTCGTCGATGAAGGCGAACAGCGTGGCCAAGCCCAGAATGATCCCCAGCACTGCCAGGATCGCGATGAACACGCTGCTACCGATGTAGCGATCGAGCTTATCCACGGGCCACCTCCAGCGCGCTGCGGCGACTCGCCATCTTCAAGCTCAGCGACTCCCAGTACAGCAAGCCCAGACCGATGACCAGGAAGACCGCATGCACCCACCACAAGCCCAATGCGGCCGGGATTTTGCCCTTTTCGAGGGCGCCGCGAGCGGCAATCAGGATGGTCAGGTAAGCCATATAAAGAAGAATCGCCGGCAGCAGCTTGAGGAAACGGCCCTGGCGCGGGTTGACCCGCGACAGCGGCACCGCCATCAAGGTCACGATGAAGACCAGCAACGGCAGGGACAGACGCCATTGCAGTTCGGTACGCGAGCGGATGTCGTCGCTGCCCAGCAAGGAACGGGTGCTCATCGCATCGCGGTCGGTCACTTCGTCGCTGACGTCCGGTTTTGGCAGCAATACGCCGTACTCGTCGTATTTGATGGCGCGGTAGTCGGCCTGCCCCGGATTACCGTCGTAGCGGTAGCCGTTGTCGAGAATCAGGTAACGGTTGCCATCGGGCCTGATTTCCTGACGGCCCTTCTCGGCTACCAGCACGGAAATCCCCCGATCCTTGTTATCGGAACTGACATTCTTTTGCGAAATGAACACACCGCCCAGATTAATGCGGTCATCCGACAGTTGCTCGGTGTAGGTCACCCGAGTGCCATCGCGCAAGGCCTGGAAGCGACCTGGCTCGAGGGTGTCGAACTCAGTCAGTGCGTCCTGTTTGTTCAGCAGCAGCTGGAACTGGTTGGCACCTTGTGGCGCCAGGCTCAGGCTCAGCCATGCCACTACCAGGGCAACCAGAGTGGCCGGAAAAAGAGTCATGGCAAACAGACGCTGCTGGCTCATGCCAGTGGCAGACAACACGGTCATTTCGCTTTCAAGGTACAGACGACCGTAGGCCAGCAGGATCCCGAGAAACAGCCCCAAAGGCAGAATCAGCTGCAGGAAGCCCGGCAGACGAAAGCCCATGATCAGGAACAGCGAGCCCGGATCCAGTAGCCCGGAGGCCGCCTGGGCGAGGTATTTGATGAAGCGTCCACTCATGATGATGACCAGCAGCACGGCGCTGACGGCGCTCAAGGTCAACAGGACTTCGCGGGATAGATAACGGAAGACAATCAAACCAGACACTCCAGGGTTGTCAGGCTAAGCGGCCAAACAAACAAAACGTATCAGCCGGCCCGCAGGGCAGAGCCGCCGAAAAAGATGCGCATTATCCTGTGATTGGGGGCGCCTGTCACTGCGCATGCTCAAGCAGGCGCCTGAACCGCTGAAGTTCGTATAACCGAGGGTTGTCAGGCGCAGGCGGCGAGGTTCAAACTGCGGCCTTTGTCGCTGGCAAAGCACCGGCGTCTTTCTACTTATTAGCAAGCCTCTGCGCGTCGCGCAGTTTGACCATTAATTCAGGGACCCGGACATGGAACTGGTTGTAAAAAGCGTTAGCCCGGAAACGTTGAAGACCGCCACGCTGGTGGTCTCCGTCCGCGAAGGCCGCAAGCTCGGCACCGTCGCCAAACAACTCGACGAACTGAGCGGCGGCGCCATCAGCGCAGTACTCAAGCGCGGCGACCTGGCTGGCAAAGTCGGCCAGAGCCTGCTGCTGCACAGCCTGCCCAACCTCAAGGCCGAACGCGTGCTGCTGGTGGGCGTGGGCAAGGATGAAGAACTGGGCGATCGCCCGTTCCGCAAAATCATCGCTGGCATCCTCAACACACTTAAAGGCCTGGGTGGCAGCGATGCAGTGCTGGCTCTGGACGAAGTGGTGGTCAAGGGCCGTGACAGCTATGGCAAGACCCGCCTGCTGGCCGAAACCCTGGTTGACGGCGAGTACACCTTCGAACAGTTCAAGAGCCAGAAAGCCGACCCGCGCGCCCTGAAGAAAGTCACTCTGGTGACCATCAAGGCGGCACAGGCTGAAGTCGAACGCGCCGTGGCCCACGCCACCGCAATCGCCAACGGCATGGCCTTCACCCGTGACCTGGGCAACCTGCCGCCGAACATCTGCCACCCGACGTTCCTTGGCGAACAAGCCAAGAACCTGGGCAAAGAGTTCAAAAGCCTGAAAGTCGAAGTCCTTGATGAGAAGAAGATCAAGGACCTGGGCATGGGTTCGTTCTACGCCGTCGGCCAGGGCAGCGCCCAGCCACCGCGCCTGATCGTCATGCAATACAACGGCGGCAAGAAATCCGAGAAGCCGTACGCCCTCGTCGGCAAAGGCATCACCTTCGACACCGGCGGCATCAGCCTCAAGCCGGGCGCCGGCATGGATGAGATGAAATACGACATGGGCGGCGCCGCCAGCGTGTTCGGCACCCTGCGCGCCGTGCTTGAGCTGAAACTGCCGATCAACCTGGTGTGCATCCTGGCCTGCGCCGAAAACATGCCGAGCGGCAACGCTTCGCGTCCGGGCGACATCGTTACCACCATGAGCGGCCAGACAGTTGAAATCCTCAACACCGACGCCGAAGGCCGTCTGGTGCTGTGCGATGCCCTGACCTACTCCGAACGCTTCAAGCCGCAAGCGGTGATCGACATCGCCACCCTGACCGGTGCTTGTGTCGTGGCACTGGGCGCCCACACCTCGGGCCTGCTGGGCAACAACGACGAACTGATCGGCCAGCTGCTGAGCGCCGGCCAAGCCGCCGACGACCGCGCCTGGCAACTGCCGCTGTTCGATGAGTATCAAGAACAGCTGGACAGCCCGTTCGCCGACATCGCCAACATCGGCGGCCCGAAAGCCGGCACCATCACCGCCGCTTGCTTCCTGTCGCGCTTCACCAAGAACCTGAACTGGGCCCACCTGGACATCGCCGGCACGGCCTGGACCAGCGGCGGCAAGGACAAGGGCGCCACTGGCCGTCCGGTTCCCCTGCTGACCCAATACCTGCTGGACCGCGCCAAAGCCTGAAACCGATGAACCTGGGCGGCGTCACTTTCCGGTGACGCGGCCTTTGGCTCAGGAACCGCAATGACCAAAGTCGACTTCTATATCCTGCCCAGCGCCGATCCTTCGGCGCGGCTGGATTTCGCCTGCAAGCTCACCGAAAAAGCCTGGCGCATGGGCCACCGCATTTACCTGCATTGCAGCGATGCCGCCCAGCGTGATGCGCTCGATGCGCGCTTGTGGGCGTTCAAGGGCGAAAGCTTCGTGCCCCACGGCTCCGCCGAAAGCGAGCCGGATGGTTTGATTGTGCTGGGTCTTGGCGATGACTGCGGTCAGCATCAGGATCTGCTGGTCAATCTCGACCTGAAAGTCCCGGCCTTTGCCAAACAGTTCGCCCGGGTGGCGGAAGTGGTGGTGGAAGACCCGACGATTCGTCAGGCCGCGCGGGAGAGTTTTCGTTTCTACCGCGAACAGGGCTATCCTCTGCAAGATCACCGTTTACAGCGACTCTGAGCATTCCGATGGACACTCCAAAACAGCCACAGAAGTCCGCGCACCTGCTGGATGACCTCGAGTCGATCCGCCAACTGCTCGGCGATGACAACCTGCAACCGCCCTTGCTGACCGACACGGTCATTGAAGGCGATCAGGAACAGATTCCCATGCTATTCGACACCGTCGGCCATGCGCCACAGGTCGAACCGCCACCACCCGCTCCGGCCGCCCAGCCGACTCCTGCCGCCAACAAGGGCCCCGATGCCCTTTTGCACCTGGATAGCGAACTGCGCGCCGCCGCGCAATTGATCATGCAAGACGTGATCGACGACTTCGCCCCGCACATCGAAACCGAAATCAAACGCCGGCTGGATGCGCGGATGGAACGGTTGCTCAGCCAGTACGAGTAACCCTGAGCCGAGCGGGCTCCCGCTCGGCTGCGAAGCAGCCGCAATACCCGAACACTCGGGTGTACCTGATACACCTGACTTGATGGTGCCGAGGCCCGCTTCGCGCCCCAACGGGAGCAAGCTCCCTCGCCACGGGGTCCCTTTCACAATTTGATCTGCGCCCTGTCCGCCCCTGCTCGCCCTACGCCCCGTGCCCCGCTATACTTCCCGGCTTTTCCTGAATAAATGCCAATAGGGTCCCGCCGCGCATGGATAAGACCTACCAGCCGCACGCCATTGAAACTTCCTGGTACAACACCTGGGAGTCCGAGAACTACTTCGCCCCGCAAGGCGAGGGCGAGTCCTACACCATCATGATCCCGCCGCCGAACGTCACCGGCAGCCTGCACATGGGTCACGGCTTCAACAACGCGATCATGGACGCCCTGATCCGTTTCCGCCGTATGCAGGGTCGCAACACCCTGTGGCAGCCAGGCACCGACCACGCCGGTATCGCCACGCAAATGCTGGTGGAGCGTCAACTCGAAGCTCAGGGCCAGAATCGCCACGATCTGGGCCGTGAGAAATTCCTCGAAAAAGTCTGGGAATGGAAGGATCAGTCCGGTGGCAACATCAGCCGTCAGATCCGCCGCCTCGGCTCGTCCGTGGACTGGAGCCGTGAGCGTTTCACCATGGACGACGGTCTCTCGGAAGCGGTGAAAGAAGCCTTCGTACGCCTGCACGAAGACGGTCTGATCTATCGCGGCAAGCGTCTGGTCAACTGGGACACCAAGCTGCACACGGCGATTTCCGACCTTGAAGTGGAAAACCACGACGAGAAAGGTTTCCTGTGGAACCTGAAGTACCCGCTGGCCGATGGCGCCAAAACCGCTGAAGGCAACGACTACCTGATCGTCGCGACCACGCGTCCGGAAACCATGCTCGGCGACGCCGCCGTGGCCGTTAACCCGAGCGATGAACGCTACAAAGCCCTGATCGGCAAATTTGTCGAGCTGCCGCTGGTTGGCCGCCGCATCCCGATCATCGCCGACGATTACTGCGACCCTGAATTCGGCACCGGCTGCGTGAAAATCACCCCGGCCCACGATTTCAACGACTACGAAGTCGGCAAGCGTCACAACCTGCCGCTGCTGAATATCTTCGACAAAAACGCCCATGTGCTGCCTGCGGCCCAGGTGTTCAATCTCGACGGCACACTGAACGAGAGCATCGACGGCAAGATCCCGGCCGAATACGCCGGCCTCGACCGCTTCGAAGCGCGCAAGCAGATCGTGGCAGCGTTCGAAGCCGCCGGCCTGCTGGTCAGCGTCGACGACCACGCCCTGAAAGTGCCTAAAGGCGACCGCTCCGGCACCATCATCGAGCCGTGGCTGACCGACCAGTGGTACGTGTCCACCAAGCCATTGGCCGAGCCGGCCATCGCTGCGGTTGAAGACGGCCGCATTCAGTTCGTGCCAAAGCAGTACGAAAACATGTACTTCTCGTGGATGCGCGATATCCAGGACTGGTGCATCAGCCGTCAGCTGTGGTGGGGCCACCGGATTCCAGCCTGGTACGACGAGTCGGGCAAGGTCTACGTCGGTCGCGACGAAGCCGAAGTACGTGCCAAGCACAATCTCGGGCCGGATGTTGCGCTGCAACAAGACAACGACGTTCTGGATACCTGGTTCAGTTCGGGCCTGTGGACCTTCTCCACCCTCGGCTGGCCGGAGCAGACCGAATTCCTGAAGAAGTTCCACTCCACCGACGTGCTGGTGACCGGTTTCGACATCATTTTCTTCTGGGTTGCCCGGATGATCATGCTCACCATGCACCTGGTGAAAAACGAAGATGGCACGCCGCAGGTTCCATTCAAGACTGTTTATGTGCACGGCCTGGTGCGTGATGGCCAAGGCCAGAAAATGTCCAAGTCCAAGGGCAACGTCCTGGACCCGCTGGATATCATCGACGGTATCGAGCTGGAAGATCTGGTGCAGAAACGCACCTCCGGCATGATGCAGCCGAAACTGGCGAAGAAGATCGAAAAGCAGACCCGCGACGAGTTCGCCGAAGGCATCGCAAGCTATGGCACCGACGCCCTGCGCTTCACCTTCTGCTCGCTGGCGTCCACCGGTCGCGACATCAAGTTCGACATGGGCCGCGTCGAAGGCTATCGCAACTTCTGCAACAAGATCTGGAACGCCGCGCGCTACGTACTGGACAAGGGCGAAGACTGCGGCCAGAACGGCGAAGCCTACGAGCTCTCGCTGGCGGATCGCTGGATCATCTCGCAGTTGCAACGCACCGAAGTTGAAGTGACCCGTCAACTCGATCAGTTCCGTTTCGACCTGGCGGCACAAGCCTTGTACGAGTTCATCTGGAACCAGTATTGCGACTGGTACCTGGAACTGTCCAAGCCTGTGCTGTGGGACGAAAACGCGCCGGTCGAACGTCAGCGCGGCACCCGTCGTACCCTGGTTCGGGTGCTGGAAGTCGCTCTGCGCCTGGCTCATCCGTTCATGCCGTTCATCACCGAAGAAATCTGGCAACGCGTCGCACCGCTGGCCGGCATCAAAGGCAAGACGATCATGCTGCAACCGTGGCCAGTGGCTAACGAGGAACGCATCGATCCGGCCGCCGAAGACGACATCGAATGGCTCAAGGGCCTGATGCTCGGCACCCGTAACATCCGCGGTGAAATGAACATCGGCCCAGGCAAGCCGCTGAACCTGTTCCTGAAAAACGTCAGCGCCGAAGATCAGCGTCGACTCACCGAGAACGAAGCCTTGCTGAAGAAGCTGGCGCGCCTGGAATCGATCACTGTGCTGAAGGCTGGCGAAGAAGCACCACTGTCCGCCACCGCACTGGTTGGCGAGATGGAAGTGCTGGTGCCGATGGCCGGCCTGATCGACAAGGACGCCGAACTGGCGCGCCTGGACAAGGAAATCCTGCGTCTGCAGGGCGAAGTTCAGCGCGTCGGCGGCAAGCTGTCCAACGCCGGTTTCGTCGACAAGGCCCCGGCCGAAGTCATCGAGAAGGAACGCGCCAAACTGGCTGAAGCTGAACAGGCTTTGGGCAAGCTGGCCGAGCAACATGCGCGGATTGCCAGTTTGTAACGGCACATCGCAATGAAACAGGGAGGCCCCAGCGGCCTCCCTTTTTTATGCCCGCTACATTCTCCCAAACACCCGCTGCCACAGGGACATGCGGCGATCTTCACAATTGGGTGACCAGCAGCTGGATGTGGGACAATACCCGCCACTTTTAGCCATACCCGAATCGACCTCGCCCATGACCGCCCCCAGCACACCCAAACCTGCGCGCAAAAAGCCTAAACCCGCGACCCCGGCCAAAGCCGTGGAGCCACGCGAGAAGGCCAGCCTGCACCCGCGCAATCGCCATCAGGGTCGTTACGACTTCCCGGCGCTGATCAAGAGCACGCCGGAACTGGCGAAGTTCGTGATCATCAATCCGTACGGCAAGGAGAGCATCGACTTCGCCAGCCCGGACGCGGTGCGAGTGTTCAACCGGGCGCTGCTCAAGGCGTTCTACGGTATCGCCCATTGGGACATCCCGGCCGACTACCTGTGCCCGCCGGTTCCGGGCCGTGCCGACTACGTGCACTTCCTGGCCGACCTGCTGGCCAGCGTCAACGACGGCGAGATCCCTCGCGGCGCGCCGGTCAAGGTGCTCGATATCGGCATGGGCGCCAACTGCGTCTATCCGCTGATCGGCTACAGCGACTATCGCTGGCACTTCCTCGGCTCGGAAATCGACCCGATAGCCGTAGCCTCAGCCAAAGCCATCGTGCAGTCCAACGGGCTGAACAAAGCCATCCAGCTGCGCCAGCAAACTAATCCCAAGCACATTCTGTTGGGCTTGCTCGAACCTGGCGAACGCTTTGACCTGACGATGTGCAACCCGCCGTTCCACGCTTCGATGGACGAGGCGACCAAGGGCAGCGTGCGTAAATGGCGCGCACTGGGCCGCGCCGACCCAAAACGCAAACTGCCGGTGCTGAACTTTGGCGGGCAATCGGCCGAACTGTGGTGTGAAGGTGGCGAGGTACGGTTTGTGACGCAACTGATCGCCGAGAGCGCGCACTTTCAACACAAAGTGCTTTGGTTCAGCACCCTGGTCTCGAAAGCCTCGAACCTGCCGGCGATCCAGACGGCGCTGAAAAAGGCCGGCGTATTGGAAAGCCAGGTCGTGGAAATGTCCCAAGGGCAGAAGCAAAGCCGCTTCGTCGCCTGGACCTTCCAGACCAAATCCGAGCAGCAGGTCTGGCGCGAGCGCTGGGCCCGCAAAAGCTGAGTAACAACCGAGACAGCGATTGAGCCTGATTAATCGCTGAATCGCAGACACAAAAAAACCGTGCCCGGATTGCTCCGGAGCACGGTTTTTTTTAACAAGTCTTACTTGTTAACAGCGTCGGTCAGGCCTTTGGCCACAACCAGCTTGATCACTTTCTTGGCAGCGATTTCGATGGCAGCGCCAGTCGAAGGGTTGCGGCCGGTACGGGCAGGACGCTCAGTCACTTTCAGCTTGCCGATACCTGGCAGGGTGATTTCGCCGCCGTTTTCCAGCTGATCGGCAACGATTTGGCCCAGTTGGTCCAGAGCGTTACGCGCGGTGGTTTTTGGCGCGTCGATAGCTTCAGCGATGTCGGCGATCAGTTGGTCTTTAGTAAGAGCCATTGTAGTGTTCCTTCCCTATCAAATTCATATGGATTGCAGAGTGCAGTGTCAGCCATCGAGCCCGATCTTCTGGATCTGGCACCCTCGGCCATAACCACGACGAGTCGGGGTTATAGATACCGAAATCAGGGTTTGGTTCGACCTGACAAATGCTGAATGCACGCTTAACGCAGTGACTTCGCGTAAGACCGGGCAAAACTAGCACAGAGACGGGGAAATATCCGCCTCTAGCTACCCATTTGGTCAGCTTTATTGCTCTAAAACAGGAAAAAACTGCATAAGGTCCGTCGGACAGCTTCGAATTGCCCTTCGTACCACGCCAAAACCAGTGGTTGCGGTACACTGGGCGCTTTTTCAGGGGAGCACGCCCTCCTCTCTTCAATCAGCCGAGAAGCCCATGCCGATCCGTCATTGCATCGTCCACCTGATCGACAAAAAACCCGACGGCACACCCGCAGTTCTTCACGCCCGCGACTCTGAACTGGCTGAGTCCGCGGCCATCGAGAACATGCTCGCCGACTTGAACGAAAGCTATAACGCCAAACAGGGCAAAGCCTGGGGGCTGTTCCATCCGGAGTCCGGTGCGTTTCCATTCAGCGGCTGGCTGAAGGAATACCTCGACGGCGGTCGCGATTTCACGGCCTTCAGCCGAGTGGCGGTCGAGCATCTGCAAAAGCTGATGGAAGAATCCAACCTCTCCGTCGGTGGCCATGTGTTGTTCGCGCACTACCAGCAAGGCATGACCGATTACCTGGCCATCGCCCTCCTGCACCACAGCGAAGGCGTGGCGGTGACCGATCAACTGGACGTGACCCCGTCGCGACATCTGGACCTTGGCCAGTTGCACCTTGCAGCGCGGATCAACGTTTCCGAATGGCAGAACAACAAGCAGTCCAAGCAGTACATTTCGTTCATCAAGGGCAAGAACGGCAAGAAAGTTTCGGAGTATTTCCGCGATTTCATCGGCTGCCAGGAAGGCGTCGACGGCCCCGGCGAAACCCGCACTCTGCTCAAGGCCTTCAGTGACTTCGTCGAAAGCGAAGACCTGCCGGAAGAATCCGCCCGCGAGAAGACCAAGACCCTGGTGGATTACGCCAGCAGCCAGGCAAAAATGGGCGAGCCCATGGGCCTGGAAGAGTTGTCCGGACTGATCGACGAAGATCGCCCGAAAGCCTTCTACGATCATATCCGCAACAAGGACTACGGCCTGTCCCCGGAGATCCCGGCGGACAAGCGCACCCTGAACCAGTTCCGCCGCTTCACCGGTCGCGCCGAAGGCTTGTCGATCAGCTTCGAAGCGCATCTGCTGGGCTCGAAGATCGAATACGACGAAGAAGCCGGCACGCTGATCATCAAGGGCCTGCCGACCCAGCTGACCGACCAGCTCAAGCGACGCAACTGATGCTCGGTGGCGTGTTGAAAAAATTCCTGCTGATCCTGCTGGTGGTTGTGGTTTACCAGAACTGGGGCAAGATCGAGCGGGTACTTCACCCCTCGCAGGTGGTGTCCGAGCAGACCCAGGCCAAGGCCAACGTCGTGCTCTATGCCACTGAGTGGTGTGGCTACTGCAAGTTGACCCGACGTTTCCTCGACCAGAAGGGCATTCCGTACAAGGAATTCGACATCGAGAAAGACTCCGAAGCGCGCAAAGCCTATGAGGCACTCGGTGGACGCGGGATTCCGATTATCGATGTGAATGGAACGTTGATTCGCGGGTATGACCCGGACCAGGTGCTTGCGGCATTGAAATAACCATCAGCTTCACACAATCCTTGTGGCGAGGGAGCTTGCTCCCGCTGGACTGCGTAGCAGGCCCAACTATCTTGTGAGCGCTGCGCACTGGAGCGCCAGCCCGGTCAAGCGGGAGCAAGCTCCCTCGCCACAGGTCGTCACCAATCCCATCATCCGTGATGTCAGGTTACTGCGCTTCGATACGAAACCCGAACCGCGGAAAGTGCACATGCACCACACCGGCCCGCTCGTCTTCACGGCGCAGAATCAACTCTTCGCTGCCGGCAAACATCAGCTCCCCCGCCACCGGATCAACCCCGTAATCAGTCGCGGCGATTACCACCCGCTGGCCAACCTCGAACCCGTTCGGCTCATCGAACTGCTCATCCGGCAACGCAGCCGGTGTGGCATGGCGGGCAATCTCTAGCGCTTGCTCGGCCGTCATCTCGCTGAACGCACCATGACCAAAACCCATCACACGGCCAAACCACGCCGAAACGGCCGGATAAGCATCCACCAACGGTGATGTCACGTGCGTCGCCTTGAGGAACCACAGCGAGTGAGCCAGGGCAAAGTCGGCAATCGACGGTTCGCCGAACAAGAAGTCGCCCTGCTCACGCTGAAGCTGCTGCTCCAGACGCGTCATGATCGTTGGCCACTGATGCTTTGCCTGCTCGGCCGACAACCGAGTGGCGCTGCCACCGCTGAACAAGCCGGAGCGATCGGCCAGGAATGCCTTGATCGCTTCCGGCGACAATTTGCCGAAGCGCACCGCTACCGATTCTGGCTGGAACACCAGGCTGACCGCATGCTGGAACACCACCGAATCGGCCCACGCCGCAAAGGTCGCCGTGACCATTTCCTGGCCTTCCGGGAAAAACGCCGGTGAAGCTTTTTCCTGCTCCAGACGACGAGCGATCAACGCGGTGTCGCAATAGACATCAGCACCGATCTGCAACACCGGCGTCTTGCGGTAGCCGCCGGTCAGGGCCGTCAGGTCGGGTTTTGGCATCACCGGCGAGATCATCACAGAGCGCCAGGACAACCCCTTGAAGCCCAGCAGCAAGCGGGCCTTTTCGGCGAAAGGGGACGTCGGGTAATGATGCAGAATCAACTCGGACATGCTCGGCTCCGCCGCTCGGATAAGGAGCCCGCAGCTTAACGCGCAATCGGCAGGCAGCCTACCCATCTGCCTGATGGGCACTTATCAGTCAGATTGATAAGCCCGCGGCCGCACTCGCCACCAGACATTCCTTGGCGCTTTTCTTGAGTTTCTTGATCAAACGCTCCTGGCGCAGTGCTTCGCTTTTATCGCGGCAGCGCTCGGTATAAACCAGCGCCACGGCCGGGCTCGACAGGAAGAAACGCGCGCCCTTGCCACTCTGATGGGTGGCGAAGCGACGCAGGGGATCGTCGCTGATCCCGCAGTAGAGCGAACCATTGGCCGCGCGAACGAGGTAGACGAACCAGGGTTTGCTGACGGGCAGCGACGGTTCGGCGGCAATGACGGAAGATTCGCTCGAGGTGCTCACGTGACGATCAAGGCTTGAAAGAAAACAAGCCGCAATCTTATCAGCGACTGGCCTGGAATGCCTTCAGGCCCTTCAAGGCCTGAGCACGCACGGCGTTTCTCACCAGCGGCGTCCAGCCCAGCAACAGCCCTTTGAAACCCAGTGCCTGACGCGACCAGCGCCACAGATCAAAACTGTCGTGGTGCTCGCAGATCTTGCCGTCGCGAAACACGAAACGCGCCTGAATGTCATTGACCACGATATTGCCGGTCTGGCTGAACAGGTACGTCGCCACCCAATGGGCGCCACCAGTGCGCTCATCGCTGCGCACGTTATCGAAGGTCAGGGAGAAGTCCTTGGCGCGGGTGGTGAGCATGCGCCACATATCGCCGGCATCGCGCCCGCGCAGCTCGCCGAACGCCGGATCACTGAACACCACGTCGTCGGTGTAGCAGGCGCTCATGGCCTCGGCATCAAGCCGCTGGAAGGCTTGATAGAACCGGGTGATCAAGGCGTCGTGGGCGTCACTCATGGGCAGGCTCCGAAAAATAGGCAGATTGCCAGCACGATAATCTGCAAACAGACGAAACACCATCAGCATTCGCCCCCCGAATACCGACAGTGTGTGCGAATCAGATCTTTTCGCTTTCGACCTGCACGTACAGCGAACGCCCGGCACCTAGGCCGGCGATGATCGCGCCGAGACCAATGACACCGAAGATCCAGCCCAGGGCGCTCCAGCCGCCGGTCCAGTCATGCACCACACCGACTGCGAACGGCCCCATGGATGCCAGGGTGTAGCCGAAGCCCTGTGCCATGCTCGACAGATTGGCCGCGACATGAGCATCCCGCGATCGCAACACGATCAGGGTCAATGCCAGGCTGAACGTAGCGCCCTGCCCCAGTCCCAGCAGGATTGCCCAGCCCCACAGGCCGTCGATCGACGCATACAGGCAACCGAACAAGCCGCCGAGGGTCATTGCCATGACGATCACGATGGCCAGTCGCTGATCCTTGCCACGGGTCGCCAGCCACGGTGCGGCCAGCGAGCTGATCAACTGGACGATCACCGAACCCGACAGCACCAGACCGGCCTGGGTTGGCGTCAGACCGCGACCGATCAGAATCGACGGCAGCCAACCGAATACGATGTAGGCCAGAGACGATTGCAGGCCCATGTACAAGGTCACTTGCCAGGCCAGCGGATCGCGCAACAGGCCTCGGACCCTATAGGCAACGTTATGTGCGCCGTGTTTCTGACCGACTTGCGGCAGCCAGAACATGGCTGCGACCAAGGCAGGAACCACCCAGAAGCCGAGGCCCAGCGCCCAGCTCTTGTCGAAATGTTCGCTCAACGGCACGGTCGCGCCAGCCGCCATGGCCGCGCCCAGGCACAGCGCCATGGTGTAGACGCCGGTCATGGTGCCGGCTTGTTTCGGGAAGTCGCGCTTGACGATGCCGGGTAGCAGCACGCCGATCACTCCGATGCTGGCGCCGGCCAGCACGCTGCCGGCGAACAGGCCAACCTCACCAAAGGAGCTGCGCAAAATGATCCCGCCGGCCAGCATCAGGAGAATCCCCAATACCACCCGCTCAGCACCAAAACGCCGCGCCAGCACCGGCGCCAACGGTGCGAACAGACCGAGGCAAAGGACCGGCAAGGTTGTCAGCAAACCGGCCTGGGCAGCCGATAACCCCAGCGTCTTCGAAACCTCGCTGAGCATCGGCGCCATGCTCGACAGCGCCGGACGCAGGTTCAGCGCCACCAGAATCAGACCCAGCAACAACAGCCACGGGCGCCGCAGGATCGGGTGACTTCGCTGAACCTGGTCGTCATCGGCCTCGGCATCGATCAACAACTCTTCAAGCTCCGCCGTGCGCTTGCGTTCAGAGAGGGTGCGGGCCTGCTGGCTGGATATTGGATTCTCGGTTTCAAGGTCCATTGATCAACTGCCTCGTGAGCGCTTTGGCTCTTTCCGGATCGCGTTGCTCGACGGCATCGAGCAATTCGATGTGCAGGTCGAATACCGCTTGGCGACGAGGGGTAATGTTCAGGGTTTGACGCAACTGCGCGCCCACGATGCTGGAGAAGTAGCGATACAGCTCGCTGAGGGTCGGGTTGTGCGCCGCGTCCACCAGACGACGGTGGAACACCAGGTCACAGGCGATGTAGGTGTCGAGATCACCGTGGTAATGACTGCCGCTGATGCCCAGCGCTTCGCGCAACGCCACCAGGTCTTCATCGGTGCGGCGTAACGCGGCCAGACCGATGGCTTCGACTTCCAGAATGTGCCGGGTTTCCCGCGCCTGTTCCTGAGAGCAGCGGGACAGCGCTTTCATGGTATCGAGCGGATCGACCACCGCCCGCAGGTAGCTACCGTCGCCCTGACGGATCTCGATCAGCCCGGAAAACGCCAACACGCGCATGGCTTCGCGCACGGTGTTGCGGCTGATGCCCAGCTCGGTCGCCAGTTCCGGCTCGGTAGGCAAGCGCTGGCCGACCGTCCAGACACCTTGATTGATGCGCAGGCGTAACTGATCCAGAGCCTGATCGACCAGGGATCGTTTAATTAATGGAGAAATTTCTGACATAGGACTCACCCTTTCATCCAATCATAGGATGAATTTTCTGACATGTTAGTCAACAACCGGAGAGACAACAAGCGGCTGCGATAGTCCGTATGCAAAGTCATTTCTTACACCACGGAGAGAATGAGCTGACATATCTAAGAGGAACCGGACGTCAGACTTCACGCCCAACTCGCGAACATGCTCGTTCGCTACGTAAAGAAGGAATGGGAATACACATGGAAGAAGTCAACTTCGGCAAGCAGCACAGCCGTTCTTTTTTTCTGGCGAAAAGTGAGCATCTGATTGCCGTACGCAGCCAAGCGGGGGTAGATTTGTCCACTCTCCTATGCTGTGAAAAAGCCTGTGAGGCACTGAACGGCAGTCATCTGTTGGCGCACATCGAGGACGCCGATGTACAGATCCTCAAGCTGCCAACCGAATCGGATTTTCCTCGGTGCAAAGCATTATTGCGTGAATTGCCGCAAGTGCGTTTCGCTGGCCGTGTACTCGTCGATCCCGACACTCAGGAACCTGTGCTCTACACCGAAAACATTTTTCTCAAGTTTATTGACCATCTCACCCCGACACAGTGCCTGGTCATACTCAAGACGCTGGGATTGACCATCAAACAACAGGTCCCCTACGCGACCAATGCCTTTTTCGTTCATCACCGGGACTGCCATGGCACGGCAGTTTGCTCATTCACACTGGCATTGCTCGAACGCGAGGATATCGAATACTGCCACCCGGAAATATTGCGTCTAGGCCAACGGCGGGCGATCCACGACAATCAGTGGCACCTGAAAAAGACCACAGTGACCTATCAGGTACACGTCGACGCCAGCGCCAACGTCGAAGCAGCCCATGATTTGACTCAGGGTGAAGGGATCGTCATCGCCGTCATTGATGATGCCTTTGATATCGATCATCCCGAGTTCTCCGGCGCTGGTAAAATTGTCGGCGCGCAAAACTTTGATCGCCGCAACGCCAAGCAAGGCCCTCGACCGAAAAATGCCAACGAGCGCCACGGCACGGCCGCGGCCGGTGTCGCGTGCGCCAATGGCCAAATTGGCGCCAGCGGCGTCGCCCCTCGGGCGAGCCTCATGCCGCTCAAGCTCACCAAGCCTTTGGGCGCACGGGCTGAAGCGGACGCGTTTTTCTGGGCCGCAGATCAAGGCGCCGATATCATTTCCTGCAGCTGGGGGCCTACCGAAGGCCATTGGGCCGACCCCACCGACCCACGGCACACGCAAGTATTTCCACTGGCCGCAAGTACCCGACTGGCCATCGACTATGCCGCGACCAAGGGTCGCAACGGAAAAGGCTGCCTCATCTTTTTCGGCGCAGGCAACGGAAACGAGTGCGTGGACAACGATGGGTATTCCAGCCACCCGTTGGTCATCGCTGTCGGAGCCTGCAATGACCAGAATCGGCGCAGTGCCTACAGCGACTATGGCAAGGCGCTCTGGTGCTGCTTTCCCAGCGGAGATCAGCCGCACCCGGACCCTAAGTTCAAGCCCGCCACATCAATCCCGCAGACCCGAGGCATTCGCACCACGGATCTGAGCGGCAAGTTTGCCGATCCTGACAATGCAGCCTACACCGAGTCATTCAGCGGCACCTCCAGCGCCTGCCCCGGTGCGGCCGGCGTAGCAGCACTGGTACTTGCGGCCAATCCAGCACTGGATCGCGAAGCTGTCCGCCAGATCCTAGCCGATTGTTGTGACAAAATCGGCCGTGCCGACGATGGGCTGCTTGGTCAATATGATCAGAATGGTCATAGCCATTACTACGGGTATGGTCGACTCAATGCACTTCAAGCGGTACACCTGGCGCTTGAGCGAAAGGAGCAGCGAGACTGAATCAGACTAAACGCTGATCCGGCTAAAATCCGTTTTCTCGCTGACTCCCAAGGAGCAAACGGGCGGGAGTGGCGCTGCCCGCCTGCTTTTCTCCCCTTACGAGCGCCAAGCCGCGCTCGCTTCCTGAGCCTCGACTCCCGGACAAAAATAAACCCGGAACAGAGTCCGGGTTTATTTCACTGCCAAGTGTCTATCAATGCAGGATCTGGCTCAGGAACAGCTTGGTGCGCTCGTTCTGCGGGTTGTCGAAGAAGTCGTTCGGCGCGGCCTGTTCGACGATTTCACCCTTGTCCATGAAGATCACGCGGTTGGCCACGGTACGGGCGAAGCCCATTTCGTGGGTTACGCAGAGCATGGTCATGCCGTCTTCCGCCAGGCCGATCATGGTGTCCAGAACCTCTTTCACCATCTCCGGGTCGAGTGCAGAAGTCGGTTCGTCGAACAGCATGATTTTCGGCTTCATGCACAGGGCACGGGCAATCGCCACACGCTGTTGCTGACCACCGGACAACTGCCCCGGGTATTTATGCGCCTGCTCCGGAATGCGTACGCGCTCCAGGTAGTGCATGGCAATTTCTTCGGCTTTGCGCTTGGGCATCTTGCGAACCCACATCGGCGCCAGGGTGCAGTTCTGCAGGATGGTTAAATGCGGGAACAGGTTGAAGTGCTGGAACACCATGCCGACTTCACGACGGATCGCTTCGATCTGCTTGAGGTCATTGGTCAGTTCCACACCATCGACCACAATGCGGCCCTGCTGGTGTTCTTCCAGACGATTGAGGCAACGGATGGTGGTCGATTTGCCAGAACCCGACGGGCCGCACAGCACGATACGCTCGCCTTGTTTGACGTTCAGGTTGATGTCTTTCAAGACGTGGAACTGGCCGTACCACTTGTTCACGCCCTGCATCTGAATAATGCCTTCAGGGCTCACAGGCTTTTTGATCGCTTCACTCATGGAGATACTCCTAACGCTTGTGGCCAGTGTCCAGCTTGCGTTCCAAATGCATGGAATAGCGGGACATACCAAAACAGAAAATCCAGAACACCAGGGCCGCAAACACATAGCCTTCAGTGGCCATGCCCAGCCATTTCGGGTCGGCGGCAGCTTGCTTGACGCTGTTGAGCAAGTCGAACAGACCGATGATGATCACCAGGCTCGTGTCCTTGAACAGCGCAATGAAGGTGTTGACGATGCCAGGAATCACCAGCTTCAGGGCTTGCGGCAGAATCACCAGGCCCATGCTGCGCCAGTAACCGAGGCCCATCGCCGCGGACGCTTCGTACTGACCTTTAGGGATCGCTTGCAGACCGCCACGCACCACCTCGGCGATGTACGCCGACTGGAACAGGATCACGCCGATCAGCGCCCGCAGCAATTTGTCGAAGTTCATGCCTTCGGGCAGGAACAACGGCAACATCACCGACGACATGAACAGCACCGTGATCAACGGCACACCGCGCCAGAACTCGATGAAGGTCACGCAGACCACCCGAATCGCCGGCATGTTCGAACGACGGCCCAGGGCCAGCACGATACCCAGCGGCAGTGCGCCGACGATACCGACGGTAGCGATCACCAGGGTCAGCATCAGGCCGCCCCACTGGCTGGTCGCCACCTGGCTCAGACCGAATACACCACCGTGCAGCAGGAGGTAGGCAATGATCGGATAGAGCACCAGAAAGCTCAGGCCGTAGATTGCCTTGTGCGGAACGCGTGCGATGAACAACGGCGCCACGCCAATCACCGCCAGCCACACGGTCAGGTCCACGCGCCAGCGCAAGTCCACCGGGTAGTAGCCATACATGAACTGGCCGAAGCGCTGTTCAATGAACACCCAGCAGGCGCCGGCCTTGGTGCAATCGGCACGGGTGGTGCCGACCCAATTGGCGTCAAGGATTGCCCAGCTCACGAGCGGCGGAACTATCAGGTAAATCAGATAGAACGCGAACAGCGTCAGCAGGGTGTTGATCCAGCTGGAAAACATGTGCGCCCGCATCCACGCCACGACACCGATGCTGCTGCTCGGTGGAGGCATGTCGGGTTTGAAAGTATGAGTCGTCATGCGCTCTTCCTTACCGCTCGATCAGCGCAATGCGCTTGTTGTACCAGTTCATCAGCAGGGAAATGCTGATACTGATCGCCAGGTACACGCTCATGGTGATGGCAATGACTTCGATCGCCTGCCCGGTCTGGTTCAGCACCGTACCGGCAAACAACGACACCATCTCCGGATAACCGATACCGGCCGCCAGCGAGGAGTTTTTCGCCAGGTTCAGGTATTGGCTGGTCAGCGGCGGAATGATCACGCGCAAGGCTTGCGGGATGATCACCTTGCGCAGGGTCGGACCGTTGCGCAGCCCCAGCGAGTGAGCCGCTTCGGTCTGGCCGTGGCTGACCGACTTGATGCCCGAACGTACGATTTCGGCGATGAACGCCGCGGTGTACACCGTCAGGGCCAGGGTCAGTGCCAACAGTTCCGGGATCAGTACCCAGCCACCGACGAAGTTGAAGCCTTGCAACTTTGGCATTTCCCAGTGCAGCGGCGCGCCGAAGATCAATGCGCACAGCGCAGGGATCACCAGGAACATCGCCAGGCCTACCCAGAACTTGTGGAACGGTACGCCGGTTTCTTCGAAACGCTTGTTGGCCCAGCGGCACATCAGCACGATCGCGACGATGGCCACGACGATACTTGCCACAAACGGCCAGAAACCGTCCGCTATCAACGCGGCGGGCATGTTGAGACCACGGCTGCTGACGAAGAAGGTGTCACCGAAGTTATGGCTGTTGCGCGGCCCTGGCATGGTCAGGAATACCGCGAAGTACCAGAACAGGATTTGCAGCAACGGCGGAATGTTACGGAAGACCTCGACATAAACCGTCGCCATCTTGGCAATGATCCAGTTCTTCGACAGCCGTGCCACACCGACGATGAAACCGAGGATCGTCGCCAGGATCACGCCGATGAACGTCACCAGCAATGTGTTGAGCAGGCCGATGACAAACACCCGGGCATAGCTGTCCGATTCGGTGTAGTCGATCAGGTGCTGAGCGATGCCGAAGCCGGCACTGCGCTCAAGAAAACTAAAACCGGAGGTAATGCCCCGGTGTTGCAGGTTGGTTTGAGTGTTGTCGAACAGGTACCAACCCATCCCGACCACGGCGATAACCGTAATAATCTGAAACAGCCAGGCACGCACTCGCGGATCGCTGAGGCTGAACCTCTGCTTTGGTGCGCCGATTGAATTTTGCATGAAGTGCCCCGGAAATAATGGAACAGAACATCACCCGGTGGTTGGCCCACCGGGTGATAGAACCATCAGCGCACTGGTGGTGCGTATTGAATGCCGCCGTTGGTCCACAGGGCGTTCAAGCCACGGTCGATTTCCAGCGGAGTACCCTTGCCGAGGTTTTTCTCAAAGACTTCGCCGTAGTTACCGACTTGCTTGACGATTTTCACCACCCAGTCTTTTGGCAGCTTCAGATCTTTGCCGTACTCACCGTCGGCGCCCAGCAGACGAGCAACGTCCGGGTTCTTGGTCGACTTGGCTTCTGCCTCGACGTTTTTCGAAGAGATACCGGCCTCTTCGGAGTTGAGCATCGCGTAGCCAACCCAACGAACGATTGCCAGCCACTCATCGTCGCCATTACGCACGACCGGCCCCAAAGGCTCTTTGGAGATGGTTTCAGGCAGAACGATGTAATCTTTCGGCGAGGCCAGTTTGCTGCGCTGTGCATACAACTGGGACTTGTCGGAGGTCAGCACGTCGCAACGACCGGATTCCAGCGACTTGGCGCTTTCATCGGAAGTGTCGAAAGTGATCGGGGTGTACTTCAGGCCGTTGGCGCGGAAGTAGTCGGACACGTTCAGCTCGGTGGTGGTACCGGCTTGAATACAGATGGTTGCGCCATCCAGTTCCTTGGCACTTTTCACGCCCAGCTTGCTGTTGGCCAGGAAGCCTACGCCGTCGTAATAGGTGATGAAGCCAGGAAACTTCAGGCCCATGCCCGCATCACGGGAGCTGGTCATGGTGGAGTTGCGCGACAGCAAGTCGATTTCGCCGGATTGCAGAGCAGTGAAACGCTCCTTGGCATTCAACTGGCTGAATTTGACCTTGGTCGCATCACCAAACACTGCAGCAGCTACAGCACGGCAAAAGTCCGCATCGATACCAACGATCTTGCCAGTGGAGTCCGGAACCGAGAAGCCCGGCAGACCATCACTGACACCGCACTGTAAAAAACCTTTCTTCTGCACTGCATCCAGGGTTGCACCCGCCTGAGCGAACCCACTGACACCGAGCACTGCGGCTGCAGTCACGACGGCCAGGGTGGATTTCAACATCTTCATTCAAACCTCCAGTTTTGCTCTTGTTGTGTCGGAGCTTGAGTCCTGTCGCACCCTTTTGAGGCGTTGCTGACCCGTGTCGGCTTTTTTTAGGGTCAACCGACGTAAGGACCGTCGCTATGAGTCTAGTAGGAGAAAATCCACTTCATGGATAACTCACTTCTCACCAATCGGCCGAACGGGCTGTAGCCCTTTCACGTTCGCGAAGCCCGTAGCGGCCACTGGCGAACATCCATCACCGGATTCTTTGCTATCCCACGACTAGCCATACACTGATAGTGTTACCGCCAGGCACGAGATTGGTTGCACAGGTTTCCCTATAGCAAAGCCCGTACCAGACCGCTCGCTAAAGCGATTCAGCGCAAGGTCAATAGCAAAACTTGCAACCTTGCGACATCTTCTTAACTGATCAACCCATTGCGCACTCGAACCTCGCACTTAATGAGAGCGCACGCACAACAATGGAGCAGACATGACCGAGCCCCTGATTCTTCAACCCGTCAAGCCCGCAGACGCCTGCGTAATCTGGCTGCATGGGCTGGGTGCCGACCGCTACGATTTTTTGCCAGTCGCCGAAGCGCTACAGGAAAACCTGCTCACTACCCGTTTCGTTTTGCCCCAGGCTCCGACCCGCGCCGTCACCATTAATGGTGGCTACGAGATGCCAAGCTGGTACGACATATTGGCCATGAGCCCGGCACGCGCCATCAGCCGCGAGCAGTTGGAGGAGTCCGCGCAACGGGTCGTGGAATTGATTGAAGTGCAGAAGGCCAGCGGAATAGACGCCTCGCGGATCTTTCTCGCCGGTTTTTCCCAGGGCGGCGCCGTGGTTTTGCACACAGCCTTCCTGAAATGGCAGGGACCGTTGGGCGGTGTACTTGCGCTCTCGACTTATGCCCCGACATTCAGCGATGAACTGGAGCTTTCCGCCAGCCAGCAGCGCATTCCCGTATTGTCGTTGCATGGCCAGTATGATGACGTCGTGCAAAACTCCATGGGCCGGACCGCCTACGAGTATTTGAAGCTGCATGGTGTCACCGTGACATGGCAGGAATACCCAATGGGCCACGAAGTGTTACCCGAAGAAATCCGCGACATCGGCGTCTGGCTCGCAGAGCGCTTGCGCTAAAAGCTCCCCTTTGATCCATCGCACTACGCCGCGCCCGATTCTTGCATTACACTGGCCGGCGTACATTCCTTAACCAATTGATGAGATGACCGTGCTCAAAGCACTCAAGAAAATGTTCGGTAAAAGCGAGGCTGAGCAGCTCGCGCCAGGCTCCAGCGCTCCTTCTCATACCACCAGCCACCGTACCGACGGTAATCAGTCTGGCCGGACCGCAACCGTAGCGGCACCGAAACACGAGCCGGTGACCACACCGACCACCCCCTCTGCTCCGGCCATTGCCTCTGAACAGCCGCGAACCGAAGCCCCGAAGCCGGCAAAACCACGCCGCGAACCGAAGCCAAAGGCGCCGGTCATCCCCTGGAAACTCGAAGACTTCGTCGTCGAACCCCAGGAAGGCAAAACCCGCTTCCACGACTTCAAGCTCGCCCCCGAGCTGATGCACGCCATTCAGGACCTGGGCTTCCCTTATTGCACGCCGATCCAGGCGCAGGTGCTTGGCTTCACCCTCGCCGGCAAAGACGCCATCGGTCGTGCCCAGACCGGTACTGGCAAAACAGCCGCGTTCCTGATTTCGATCATCACGCAGCTGCTGCAAACCCCGCCGCCCAAAGAACGCTACATGGGTGAGCCACGGGCACTGATCATCGCCCCGACCCGGGAACTGGTGGTGCAAATCGCCAAGGACGCGGCCGACCTGACCAAGTACACCGGCCTCAACGTCATGACGTTTGTCGGCGGCATGGACTTCGACAAGCAACTCAAGCACCTCGAAGCCCGTCACTGCGACATCCTCGTGGCCACTCCGGGCCGCTTGCTCGACTTCAACCAGCGCGGCGACGTACACCTGGACATGGTCGAAGTCATGGTGCTGGACGAAGCCGACCGGATGCTCGACATGGGTTTCATCCCGCAAGTGCGTCAGATCATTCGCCAGACCCCACCGAAGAGCGAGCGTCAGACGCTGCTGTTCTCCGCGACCTTCACCGACGACGTGATGAACCTCGCCAAGCAATGGACCACCGACCCGTCGATCGTCGAGATCGAAGCGCAGAACGTGGCCAGCGAAAACGTCGAGCAACACATCTACGCGGTGGCCGGCGCCGATAAATACAAACTGCTCTATAACCTGGTCAACGATAACGGCTGGGAACGAGTGATGGTCTTCGCCAACCGCAAGGACGAAGTGCGGCGCATCGAAGAACGCCTGGTGCGCGATGGCGTCAACGCCGCGCAACTGTCTGGCGATGTGCCGCAGCACAAGCGCATCAAGACCCTGGAAGGTTTCCGCGAAGGCAAGATCCGGGTGCTGGTCGCCACCGATGTGGCCGGTCGCGGCATTCACATCGACGGCATCAGCCACGTGATCAATTTCACCCTGCCGGAAGTCCCGGACGACTACGTGCACCGCATCGGTCGTACTGGCCGTGCCGGCGCCGATGGAGTGTCCATCAGCTTTGCCGGTGAAGACGACTCCTACCAGCTACCGTCCATCGAGGCGCTGTTGGGTCGCAAGATCAGTTGTGAAACGCCACCGACGCATCTGCTGCGGGCGGTTGAGCGCAAGCGCCCATAACGCGGGTCGCAGAATAAAAGGCGCAGCCGGAGACGGACTGCGCTTTTTTTTCGTCCGGTTTTTTTCAACAGGAGCTTGCTCGAGAAAACTAAAAGTCCATAATGGACAAATTAGTTTACTTTCAGCGCCCGGAGCCAACCATGCCCAGCACGCCTTACGTGATCACCCAACCCCAGGCCCGCGAACTGCTGGCGCAAGTCGACGTGCCGCAGATCTTGCGCAAGCTGTTCCGCGACCTGGCCGCCGGGCAAGCCGTGCAACCGGCCCAGCAGTTGGTGGAATTCCCGAAAGGTGCCGGGGACTTCATCAACTACCTGGGCGTGCTGGCCGAAGACGGCGTGTATGGCGTCAAGACATCGCCCTACATCGTGCGCGAGCAAGGCCCATTGGTGACCGCCTGGACGCTGTTGATGTCGATGCAGACCGGCCAACCACTGCTGCTCTGCGATGCCGGTGAACTGACCACGGCCCGTACCGCGGCGACGACAGCAGTGGCGGTCGATGCCCTCGCCCCGCTCAAGGCCCGGCGCCTGGCAATCATCGGCAGCGGCAAGGTCGCCCAGGCGCACCTGCACTACGTGAAGAACCTGCGAGACTGGCAAAGCATCAGCCTGTATTCGCCGAGCCTGCGCGGCAAGAACACCGAAGCACTGGCGCAACTCAAAAGCCTCGATCCACGGCTGACCCTCGCCGACAGTTGCGAAACCGCGACTCAAGACGCCGACGTGATCATGCTCTGCACTTCGTCCGCCGGACCGGTGATCGACCCGTCCACTTTGAGCAAGCCGGCGCTGATTACGTCTATCAGCACCAATGCTCCGCGTGCCCATGAAGTGCCGCCGCAGAACCTCAATGACATGCAGGTATTCTGCGACTATCGCCAGACCACCCCGGGCTCGGCCGGCGAAATGCTGATCGCCGGTGAACAGCATGGCTGGGACAAGCGCTCGATAGTCGGCGACCTGCCCGACTTGCTCAGCGGAAAAGTGCAGCGCCCGGACTACGACCGACCTGTGTTCTTCCGCTCCATCGGCCTGGGCCTGGAAGACATCGCACTGGCCAATGCCATTTACCGCCTACTGGGCTAACACCCGCTCCCACAGGGATCCCCAACAATTTCGGCATTTACGCCCCATCAGGAGACGTTCATGAGCCAGGCAGATTTCATCATCATCGGCGGCGGGATTGCCGGCGCTTCCACCGGTTTCTGGCTATCGAAACACGGACGGGTGATTGTGCTCGAGCGCGAATCCCATCCGGCCTATCACTCCACCGGACGCTCGGCGGCGCTCTATACCGCCGCCTACGGCACGCCCCAGGTTCGGGCATTGACCCTGGCCAGCCGCGACTTCTTCGACGCGCCACCGCCCGGTTTCTGCGAACACCCATTGCTGACCCCGCGCGGTGAGATGACCGTCGACTTCACGGGCGATCCGGCCGAGTTGAACAATCAATACCTGAGCGCCAAAGCCACCGTGCCGCAGATGCAACTGCTCAGCGCCGACGAAGCCTGCGCGCGACTGCCGATCCTGCGTCGGGAAAAAGTCCATGGCGCGATCTACGACCCGACCGCCAGCGACATCGATACCGATGCCCTGCACCAAGGCTATCTGCGCGGGATCCGGCGCAATAAAGGCGAGGTGCATACCGACAGCGAAGTGCTGAGCCTGACCCGGGATGCCGAAGGGTTGTGGCAGGTTCAAACCGCCACTCAAATCTTCAGCGCCCCGATCATCATCAATGCCGCCGGCGCCTGGGCCGACAAGGTTGGCGAGCTGGCCGGCGCCCGACCTCTGGGCCTGCAACCCAAGCGCCGGGCAGCCTTTATCTTCGCCGGCCCCGAGGGCCTGGATAGCCATGACTGGCCGATGCTGGTCAGCCTCGATGAATCTTTCTACATGAAGCCCGATGCCGGCATGTTCCTCGGCTCACCGGCCAACGCCGACCCGGTGGAACCACACGACGTGCAGCCTGAAGAGCTGGACATCGCCATGGGCATCTACCAGATCGAAGAGGCCACCACCCTGACCATCCGCCGCCCGACCCGTACCTGGGCCGGCTTGCGCAGTTTCGTGCACGATGGGGATTTGCTGTCCGGCTTCGATCAACACGTACCGGGCCTGTTCTGGGTGGCGGGACAGGGCGGCTACGGCATCCAGACGTCACCGGCCATGGGCCAGGCCAGTGCAGCACTGGTGCGCGGCGAGGCGTTGCCCGAACAGCTCTCCCGTTTTGGCCTGGACGCCGCGATGCTCTCCCCCGCCCGCCTGGGTTGACTGATCCTCAGGTGACGTGTCCACACGATTGCGGCAAACTTCCAGTGCCCCCTTTTAAAGGGGCACTGACGCTGGCCTGGAGCTCCATTGTATGAACGCACCTGAAAAAAACTCGGCCCTGGACAATGTGTCCATGGACAACTTCCGCGCGATTGCCGATGCCATCGCCACGTTGTTCTTCCCTCACGCCGAGGTGGTGCTGCACGACCTGCGCACGCAAAAGGTCGACTACATCGCCAACAACCTGTCCAAGCGGGAAATTGGAGACGACTCATCGCTGGAGGACATGCTCAGTGATGAGGTCAGTGAACGAAACATCGGGCCGTACGAAAAGCTCAACTGGGACGGCCAGAAAATTCGCAGCCTCAGCAGCGTACTGCGCGACAGTGAGGGGCAACCGCTGGCGGTGCTGTGCATCAACCTGAATATCTCGTTGTTCGAGAATGCGAAAGCAGCGCTGGATTTGTTCCTGTCGCCGACCAAGCTGATTCCGCAACCGGACTCACTGTTTCGCGATGACTGGCAGGAGCGGATCAACACTTTTCTGCATGCCTGGCTGCGCGAGCGTCAGTTGAGCCTGAATGTGCTGACCCGCGACCACAAACGCGAACTGGTGCTGGCGCTGCACGCCGAAGGCGCCTTCAAAGGCAAAAGCGCCTCCAACTATGTGGCCAATGTGCTGAACATGGGGCGGGCGACGGTGTACAAGCATTTGAAGGAACTGAAGGGCTAAAGATTTGCGGTGACTGTTCCGACCTCATCGTCGGAACGCCGCCCGGGCAAGCCCGCTCCCAGAGTGTCCGTGTCGTGTACAAAACATGAGTACACCACTGAACCTGTGGGAGCGGGCTTGCCCGCGATGGCGGTTAATCAATCGCCATAGATGTCGGACTTGAAGTACTTCTCCGAAATCTTCTGATATTCGCCACTGGCACGAATACCGTCGATAGCCGCGTTCAGTTCACCGACCAACTCGGCATTGCCCTTGCGCACCGCAATCCCGGCGCCCTCACCCACGTATTTCGGATCCTTGAGCTCCGGACCGGCAAAGGCGTAACCCTTGCCACGCGGCATCGACAGGAAGTCATTCAATGGAATGGTGTCGGCAAAAATGGCATCGAGGCGACCGGCAGCCAGGTCCATGTAGATTTCTTCGTTGTTGCCGTAACGCTTGACGTTGATGCCCTTGGGTTCGAAAACTTCGGTGGCGTAACGGTCCGTGGTGGTTGCGCGCTGTACGCCGACCGTCTTGCCCTTGAGGCTCGCATACTGGTCATCCACAACCGCGCCTTCTTTCATCACCAGTCGCGACGAAGTGAAGTAGTACTTGTGGGTGAAATCCACCGATTTCTTGCGGTCTTCATTGATGGTCATGGACGACAGCGCCATGTCGATTTTCTTCACTTTCAGGGAAGGAATCAGACCGTCGAATTCGCCTTCGACCCACACACACTTGACCTTCATCTGCGCGCACAGGGCGTTGCCGATGTCGTAGTCGAAACCGACGATTTCACCTTTATCGGTTTTAGACGCGAACGGCGGATAGGCCGCTTCAATACCGATACGCAGGCTTTTCTCGGCAGCGAACACACTACTGCACGCCAACAGGCTCAGGGCCAGACCGGTGATGAGGGGGAATTTCTTCATGTTCGTTCTCTCGCGGGTTGTTGTTGGTTTGGCAAGACAGAAGAAAAAACTGAAACAGGGAATGAATTTTTTGTACTTGGAATTCCATACTGGACTTTTATGTCTTGTCCGTCAATCGGGCGAACCGGCTTGGGCCTGGCCGATGGTCGGGTGGTGAGTCAGGGAGTTATCGGCTGAAGCGTATGGCCTCTTCGCGGGCAAGCCCGCGCCCACAGGGTTATGGGCACACAGGTCTATTGTGGGAGCGGGCTTGCCCGCGAAGACGGTTTAGAGAACAACAGAGCAGCAACAGGCTGTTTACTGCTTCCAGCGATCCGCCGCCGCATGATCGCTGTCGCGCCCTTCAACCCAGCGCGGGCCATCACGGGTGTTTTCTTTCTTCCAGAATGGTGCGCGGGTTTTCAGGTAGTCCATGACAAAGGCACAGGCATCGAACGCTGCCTGACGGTGAGCGCTGGCGGCACCGACGAATACGATCGGCTCGCCCGGCTCCAGCGCGCCGATGCGATGCAGCACTTCCAGCTTCAACAGTGGCCAGCGCTGCTCGGCCTCCGCGGCAATCTTGCCCAGGGCTTTTTCGGTCATGCCCGGGTAGTGCTCCAGAAACATCCCGGCAACGTCGAGGCCGTCATTGAAGTCGCGCACATAGCCGACAAAACTCACTACCGCACCGACTCCCACATTGGCCGCGTGCATGGCGTTGACTTCAGTACCCGGGTCGAATGGCGTGGGCTGCACGCGAATCGCCATGGCTCAGCCCCCAGTCACGGTTGGAAAGAAAGCCACTTCATCGCCATCGTTGACCGGTTCGTCGAGCTGGCAGAGGTCTTCGTTGCGGGCGCACATCAGGTTCTGCTCGCTCAGCACATCGGCCCCGTCACGTTGGGCCAGCAGCGCACGCACATCGTCGACCGTGGCGAAATCACCTTCAACCTTGACCGAGTCCACGCCGAGCGCTTCACGGTAACGGGCAAAAAACTTCACGGTCACGTTCATGGCTGCTCCGCCTGGAAATGGCCGCTCTTGCCGCCGAGCTTTTCCAGCAGCCGCACACTCTCGATGGTCATGCCGCGGTCCACGGCTTTGCACATGTCATAGATAGTCAGCGCCGCAACGCTGGCGGCGGTCAGCGCTTCCATTTCGACGCCGGTCTGCCCGGACAACTTGCAGCGCGCCACGATGCGCACAGTGTCGTCGCCTTCGGCACTGAGTTCGACCTTGACGCCGGTGAGCATCAACGGATGGCACAGAGGAATCAGATCGCTGGTTTTCTTCGCTGCCTGGATGCCGGCGATGCGCGCCACGGCGAACACGTCACCCTTGGGATGGCCGCCGCTGACGATCAACTGCAGGGTTTCGGGCAACATGCGCACCAGCGCTTGGGCCGTCGCTTCGCGGAACGTCACGGCTTTTTCGGTGACGTCGACCATATTGGCGCGACCTTGGGAATCGAGATGAGTCAGCACAGCGTTACTCCTGATCAGGAGCATCGATTGTAAACCTGCGGGTCAATTTTCCGCACGCACGATTATCCGATCACCTCAGGGTAAAAGTGTCACCCATAAAAAACCGGGCGGCTTCGGACCGCCCGGTTCTGTGGCGAGGGTTACAGATGCGATTCGGCGTATTCGGCCAGAATCGAACGAGGCACCCCTTGCAGGGTGATGTGTACACCGTTGGGGAAGTCTTTGAAGCGTTCGGTCAGGTACGTCAGCCCGGAGCTGGTGGCGGACAGGTAAGGGGTGTCGATCTGTGCCAGGTTGCCCAGGCACACCACTTTGGAACCGGCGCCGGCACGGGTGATGATGGTTTTCATCTGGTGCGGCGTGAGGTTCTGGCATTCATCGATCAGGATCAGACTCTGCTGGAAGCTGCGGCCTCGAATGTAGTTGAGGGATTTGAACTGCAACGGCACTTTGCTGAGGATGTAGTCGACGCTGCCATGGGTGCTTTCGTCATCCATGTGCAAGGCTTCGAGGTTGTCGGTGATGGCGCCCAGCCAAGGCTCCATCTTTTCCGCTTCGGTGCCGGGCAGAAAACCGATTTCCTGGTCGAGCCCCTGCACACTACGGGTGGCGATGATGCGCCGGTAGCGTTTGCTGACCATGGTCTGCTCGATGGCCGCCGCCAGGGCCAGGATGGTTTTACCGGAACCGGCCGCGCCGGACAGGTTGACCAGGTGAATGTCCGGGTCGAGCAAGGCATACAGCGCCAGGCTTTGATAGATGTCACGCGGTTTCAGGCCCCAGGCTTCCTGGTGCAACAGAGGTTCCTGATGCAGATCGAGGATCAGCAACTTGTCGACCTGGATTTCCTTGATCCAGCCGACAAAGCCCTGTTCGTCGATGATGAACTCATTGACGTGCACGGCAGGCAGGTTGTCGATCAACTGCACCTGATGCCAGGTGCGGCCATGATCCTGCCGGGTTTCGACCTTGCTCACACGGTCCCAGAAGGAGCCGGTCATGTTGTGGTAACCGTTGGGCAGCAACGAAACGTCGTCGACCAGTTGGTCGGTACTGTAGTCCTCGGCCGCGATCCCACAAGCCCGGGCCTTGAGGCGCATGTTGATATCTTTTGTGACCAGTACCACGGGCAGTTTTGCATCACGCGCGCGCAGGTCAATCAACTGGTTGATGATGATGTTGTCGTTAAGATGCTCGGGCAGAATGATGTTCGGCTCAGTGCGCTTGCTCATCAGAATTGACAGCAAGCCCTTGGGCCCACTCTTGCCACGCTGGATCGGAACACCGAGTTCGACGTCTTCGGGGCTGGCATCGCCCAGGGTCTTGTCGATCAGCCGAATGGCCTGACGGCATTCCGCTGCGACGCTGTGAGGCCCGCTCTTGAGCTTGTCCAGCTCTTCAAGCACGGTCATCGGGATCGCAACGTGGTGTTCTTCGAAGTTAAGCAGGGCGTTTGGATCGTGAATCAATACGTTGGTATCGAGTACATAAAGGATTGGCTGGTTGGAAGAAGAGCTACGTCCGTGATCATCCATACTCGGTCACCTTTGTGGGAGCCAGTCGACGCAATACCATGACAGTGCTGCGCCTCGAAGTGGCCACCGAAATCACCTGCTCAGACTCAAGTGATTGCAACCCAAACGGAGTCTTGGAAGACGCCACCTGTGTTGCAGGTTTCGGCGGTCTGTCTTCGTAATACTCCAAAACACATGACAGAAAAAAGCACTTTGACGTTTTTTTGAAGTTTATTTTTCAGAATGACCAATAGCACTTGGCGGACTGCCAGCACCCCGCTAAAGTCGGAAGTCCGCCTGCATCGAAATCTCTTCCAAAAACGCCCCTTCCCCAATGTTTACGGGCTTTCTCCGTTTCAGCGAAACCCGCCCTGACAGTTTTCCCAACCGATCCCGCTCGGCGCCGTTTGCGTCATGAGCCAAGGTAACGCGGTTTTCAGCGCATCCTGCTTCACATTGAAATTGATCACCCCGTGCCGCCACAGCAGCATCAGGGTCAGCACCCGTTGCGCACTCTGGCTGCCCTTGAGCTTGCCGGCGCCGTCCTGGGCATCGATGTCCCACAACGCCACCTGCAAGCCCTGAGACCTGAAGAAGCCTTCAGCATCGGACCGACGCTGGCCATCGGGTGGGCGAAACAAGGGCACGTAGTTCTCCGGCAGCTTGCCTTTGACCAGCTCGGCGCTGCGTCGCACCGAGTCCTGCCAGTCTTGCCAATGGCTGTGGGAACGGAATTCCCAACCCTGCACGCCAACGCATTGCTGCGAATAGGTCCCTTGCAGGCTGGTCGCCGAACCTTCAGCCAGACGGGCCTGGATGTCCTTGCCGAGGACGAAGAACGTCGCGCTCATGTTCGATTTGCGCAGGTACTCGGTGACCCAGGCAGTGTTGTCCGGCACGGCATTGGCAGCGCTGTCGAAAGTCAGCAGGAACAGACGATCATTCATCGCATCGCCATTGCGCTCATAGTCGCCAAAACGATCGACTTCACTGCTGGTCTGCGGAAACAGCGCGGCCTTGCGCAATTGCTCGTCCAGATACTGGGCGTGGAACAGCCGGCTCGGCTCGGCCCACTTGATGTAGTAGCTGTCGTCACTGATCTGAAACTTGGCCGCTTGCTCACGCAGGGTGTCCATGTCCTCGACCAGGAAACAGAAGGAGGCATCCTGATCGCAACTCTGCTGGGCGAAGTTGTAGTTGCTCAGCAAGCGCTGCCACATGCGCTGACGCAGTTGGTTGACCGACTCCAGATTGATGGTGCGCAGGCCCAGGCGTTGAGCCAGGCTCGCTTCATCCAGCGATTCGCTGGCGAGCAGGACGCGAGCGAACATGAGGATTTCGGCCCGGGAGGCAACGTCGAACAGGGTCGGGTTGCTGAGTTGTTCAGGCCAGGTGCTGCGATCCAGTGTCGCCACATCCCCCGGTGCCGCCATGGCACCAAAGCTCAACAGCCCGGCGAAGAATAGAAAAACGATACGCAATGGGATGTCTCCATAACAAAACCCGCGCGGCACTATAGCCGATCCCGCTCACATTCCCGCACCAGCACCGATCTCCTGTAGGAGCGAGGCTTGCCCGCGAAGGCGGTGTATCAGTTGGCATCATCGGTAACTGACACACCGCCTTCGCGGGCAAGCCTCGCTCCTACAGGTTTTGTAGCCGCCGATCACCTATGACCTTGATAGCTGGAGTCAACACAGACAACCCCCTAGAATCGCCCCCACGATTAAAGGAGCCGACTTCATGCTGATGGTGATTTCCCCCGCCAAGACCCTCGATTACGAAACACCGCCGGCGACCCAGCGCTTCACTCAGCCGCAATACCTCGACCACTCCCAGGAACTGATCCTGCAACTGCGCGACCTGACGCCGGCGCAGATCAGCGAACTGATGCACGTCTCCGACAAGATTGGCGGCCTCAATGCCGCACGTTTCGGCAGTTGGACCCCGGCTTTCACCCCGGAAAATGCCAAGCAGGCGTTGCTGGCGTTCAAGGGCGATGTGTACACCGGCCTGAATGCACAGACCTTCAGCGAAGCCGACTTCGATTACGCCCAGCAGCACTTGCGCATGCTCTCCGGCCTGTATGGCCTGCTGCGCCCTCTGGACCTGATGCAGCCTTATCGGCTGGAGATGGGCACCAAACTGGCCAATGCCCGTGGCAAAGACCTGTACGCCTTCTGGGGCACGCGGATCAGCGAATGGCTGAACGAAGCGCTGGCCGATCAGGGCGACGATGTGCTGCTGAACCTCGCTTCCAACGAATACTTCTCGGCGGTCAAACGCAGCGCCTTGAACGCACGCATCATCAATACCGAGTTCAAGGACTTGAAGAACGGCCAGTACAAAATCATCAGCTTCTACGCGAAAAAAGCCCGCGGGATGATGAGCCGCTTCGTCATTGAAGAACGCATCAATGACCCGGCTGCCCTCAAGCAGTTCGACATTCAGGGTTATCGCTATAGCAGCGAACAGTCTAAACCGGACAATCTGGTGTTCCTGCGCGATCACGCCCCGGAATAACCAGAGCCGCACTCAATCAGCGCACGACATCGAACAACTTTGTCGTGCGCCCCCCCTTCCATCCTCGAACAATCCCCGCCATTTCGCCGACTTATTGGCGCCAAAAAACAAGCACTCGATTTTCTAACTTTTGTTTCACTCGACTTTGCTGATTTTTTTCAGTAGTGGCACTGAAAATTTTTATGGATAGTGGCAAAAAAATATCCAAGGCAATAATCACCCTATATATAAAGGGCGAAACGGCAAGTGCTATCAATATGAAAGCAGTGCCATCTTTTTCAATATTTCAAGAAATTTCAGAAATCGCGATGGGCGGACTGGAACTATGTCCAAATGCGCCGCTCATACCACCCGTAACGATTCTCTCGGCGAACGTACGAGATAACTTACACAGAGAAGCGGTCCCGATAGCGAAGTTGTCACATTAACTTGAACTTATGGATCACTTGTTTGGGCAACACATGAAGGACAGGAGATAACGCACCATTAATATCCCCTACAAGGCCACGGCTGCGCCCCTATAAACGTGCTCACCCGAGCACCCAACCGCTTGATTTACAGGCTTTTGTCCTGGCATTGAGCGCGCAAGACCTTTGCACGAACGTCCTCTGATTAGAGGGTCGGCTGCATAACAGGGCACGTCATAACAATAAGGCCTGGTTGCGCACATCTTGAGTGCACTTATTTAGACACTCGGAACTTAGCATGCCTGCACCCGGCATTGTGACGCCTTTAAGGCCGCACTTGCGAGTGCACTACGACCGCTGAACACCATTAACTCCGGCCATGTAATGGCTTGTTGAATACAGTCTTGATAACTGAGAGGTAAATGCGATGCGCATCAGCATATTTGGTTTGGGTTACGTCGGTGCAGTCTGTGCCGGTTGCCTGTCTGCACGGGGCCATGACGTCGTTGGCGTCGATGTTGCCAAAGACAAGATCGATATGATCAACGCCGGTCGTTCGCCGATCGTTGAACCCGGTCTGGGCGAACTTCTGAAACAGGGCATCGAGACTGGCCGTCTGCGCGGTACGACCAACTTCGCCGAGGCGATTCGCGACACCGACCTGTCGATGATCTGCGTCGGCACGCCGAGCAAAAAGAACGGCGACCTGGAACTGAACTACATCGAGGCCGTGTGCCGCGAAATCGGTTTTGTTCTGCGTGACAAAACCACCCGCCACACCATCGTCGTGCGCAGCACCGTGTTGCCGGGCACCGTGGCAAACGTGGTCATCCCGATTCTCGAAGATTGCTCCGGCAAGAAAGCCGGTGTCGACTTCGGTGTTGCCGTGAACCCTGAGTTCCTGCGTGAAAGCACCGCGATCGCCGACTACGACCAGCCGCCAATGACCGTCATCGGTGAGTTCGACAAGGCTTCGGGCGACGTTCTGCAATCGCTGTACGAAGAACTCGACGCGCCGATCATCCGCAAGGACATCGCCGTTGCCGAGATGATCAAGTACACCTGCAACGTGTGGCACGCCACCAAGGTGACCTTCGCCAACGAGATCGGCAACATCGCCAAGGCTGTCGGCGTCGATGGCCGTGAAGTGATGGAAGTGGTCTGCCAGGACAAGACACTGAACCTGTCCCAGTACTACATGCGTCCTGGCTTCGCGTTCGGCGGCTCCTGCCTGCCGAAAGACGTCCGCGCCCTGACCTACCGTGCCGGTTCCCTGGACGTGGAAGCACCGCTGCTCAACTCGCTGATGCGCAGTAACGAGTCCCAGGTGCAGAACGCGTTCGACATCGTCTCCAGCCACGACAAACGCAAAGTCGCCCTGCTGGGCCTGAGCTTCAAGGCCGGCACCGACGACCTGCGCGAAAGTCCGCTGGTCGACCTGGCGGAAATGCTGATCGGCAAGGGCTACGACCTGAGCATCTACGACAGCAACGTCGAGTACGCCCGTGTCCACGGTGCGAACAAAGATTACATCGAGTCGAAGATCCCTCACGTCTCGTCCTTGCTCAACTCGAACTTCGAGGACGTGATCAACAACTCCGACGTGATCATCCTCGGTAACCGTGACGAGAAATTCCGCGCCCTGGCGCTGGAAGCACCGCACGGCAAGCAAGTGATCGACCTGGTCGGCTTCATGTCCAAAGCCACCAGCGTGAGTGGCCGGACTGAAGGCATCTGCTGGTAATACACCGCCCCCTGTAGGAGCGAGCGGGCGGCGAACCTGACAACGTGGCGTGTCAGGTTCGCAACCTTCGGGGGCAAGCTCGCTCTCACAGGTCCGATGAGATCGCCTTGGCTTTTACGCCTGCCTTAACCCCATCGGGCCACCCCACAGGCTCGCCCGAGATCGAGACGGATGCAGATTATGCACAGGCTAAAGCACGGCCTACTTCAGGCCGCCGGTTGGCTGTTTTACCTAAGTTTATTGATGGGCATCGCTATGGCGTTGCCTGTGTCCACGTTCGACTCCGAGTCGAAGGACTTCATCTTCCTGGTCGGTATCGTCGGTATCTGGCGCTACTCGATGGGTGCCACGCATTTTCTGCGCGGCATGCTGTTTCTGTACGTGGTCTACCCGCACCTGCGGCGCAAAGTGCGCAAGCTGGGCAAAGCGGCAGATCCGTCCCATGTGTTCCTGATGGTCACCAGCTTCCGTATCGACGCACTGACCACGGCGCAGGTCTACAGCTCGGTGATCCGCGAGGCCATCGACTGCGGCCTGCCGACCACCGTGGTGTGCTCCATCGTCGAAATGTCCGATGAGCTGCTGGTCAAGAGCCTCTGGAAACGCATGAACCCACCGGCGAGCGTCAAGCTCGACTTCGTGCGCATTCCCGGCACCGGCAAGCGCGATGGCCTGGCCTACGGTTTCCGCGCCATCTCCCGCCACCTGCCGGACGACCGTGCCGTGGTTGCAGTGATCGATGGCGACACCGTGCTGGCCGAAGGCGTCGTGCTCAAGACCGTGCCGTGGTTCCAGCTGTTCGGCAATGTCGGCGGCCTGACCACCAACGAGTTCTGCGAAGTGCGCGGCGGCTACATCATGAGCGAATGGCACAAACTGCGATTCGCCCAGCGCCACATCAACATGTGCTCCATGGCCCTGTCCAAGCGTGTATTGACCATGACCGGTCGGATGTCGGTGTTCCGCGCCACCGTGGTCACCAACCCGGACTTCATCGCCGATGTGGAAAGCGACTCGCTGCAACACTGGCGTCTGGGCCGCTTCAAGTTCCTGACCGGTGACGACAAGTCGAGCTGGTTCAGCCTGATGCGCCTGGGTTACGACACGTTCTACGTGCCCGACGCCGCGATCCATACCGTGGAACACCCGCCGGAAAAGAGCTTCATCAAGGCCAGTCGCAAACTGATGTTCCGTTGGTACGGCAACAACCTGCGGCAGAACTCCCGCGCCCTGGGCCTGGGGATGAAACGCCTCGGTCTGTTCACTTCGGTGGTGCTGTTCGATCAGCGCGTGTCGATGTGGACGTCCCTGCTGGGCCTGACCGTGGCGCTCATCGCCACCTTCAAGTACGGCACCGCGTTCATCCTGGTTTACCTGCTGTGGATCGGCATCACCCGCCTGATCCTGACCCTGTTGCTGTCCTGTTCCGGTCACCGGATCGGCCCGGCGTACCCGGCCATTCTCTATTACAACCAGATCGTCGGCGCGCTGGTGAAGATCTACGTGTTCTTCCGCCTCGACAAACAATCCTGGACTCGCCAGCCCACTTCTCTGACCCGTGATCTCGCCAGCTTTCAACGTTGGTTCAACACCTGGTCGTCTCGGACCATGACCTTCTCCGCCGGCAGCATCTTTGTCGCCGTGCTGCTGATGATGGTCTGACCGAACTCGCCTGAATTAACTAGGAAATCGCCCATATGAATACCGCCGTCAACAGCAACGTAGTGCACGAATCCGAAGCCCAGCGCCAACACGCCCGTGTGAAAATTCCGGCCAAGCTGCGTTTCTTCGGTCCTGACCGGACTCCGGTCGAAGCCCGGGTCATCGACCTTTCCGCGGGCGGCCTGGCGTTCAACGCCGGTCAGCTGCCGCTGAAGGTCGGCGATGTGCACAAGGCCCGCCTGCAATTTGTCATCGATAACCTTGGCCTGGCCATGGACGTGGAATTGCAGATCCGCTCCGCCGACCGCCAGACCGGTCGTGTTGGCTGCCAGTTCCAGAACCTGGAACCGCGAGACATTTCTACCCTGCGCCACCTGATCACCTCGCACCTGGCCGGCGACATCGTCAGCATCGGTGAAGTGCTGGCCACCCTGCAGCGCGACAACTTCACCAAGGCGCGCAAGATCAAGGACGGCGGCCACGGCATGACTCCGCTCGGCCGTCTGAAAGCGGTGACCTTCAGCGCCGGTATCTTCGTGGTCGGCCTGGTGGCGTTCGGTTTCATTTTCAAATCGGTGTACGGCATGTACTTCGTCAGCCACGCCCAGGCCGGTCTGGTCAGCGTGCAAGGCATGAACATCACCATGCCGCGCGACGGCACCGTGCAAAGCCTGATCAAGGCTGACGGCGTTGCCGCCAAAGGCGCACCGCTGGCGACCTTCAGCACCAGCATGCTCGACGTACTCAAGGGCCATCTGGACGAAAACCAACTGCAACCGTCCAAGGTTGAAGAGCTCTTCGGCAAGCAAATGACCGGCACCCTGACCTCCCCGTGCGACTGCACCGTGGCCCAGCAACTGGTGGCTAACGGTCAATACGCCAACAAAGGTGACGTGATCTTCCAACTGGTGCCACGCAATACCGAAGCCAACGTTGAAGCACGCTTCTCCTATCGCCAGTTCGGCGACGTACGCCCAGGCACCTCAGTCAGCTTCCAGATCGCCGGCGAAGACCAGACCCGTACCGGCAAGATCGTCAGCAGCACCAGCCTGAAAAGCGAAGACCTGTCATCCGACATCCGCGTACAGATCAAACCTGACGAGCCGCTGGACAGCACCTTCGCCGGCCGCCCGGTGGAAGTGAACAGCACCCGTGGTCCGAACCTGAACTGGCTGATCAACAAAGCCATGGCCGCCGGTCTTTAAATCGAGGACATGCCCGTGACCATTATAAAAATCCTGAAAACACCGCACTCCCTGTGGGAGCGGGCTTGCTCGCGAAGGGATCAACACGGTCTGCCTGATGCACCGCAGCGCCTGCTTCGCGAGCAAGTCACAATGCCGCACCACCGTTCCCACATGGGATCACTGTGTGCCGTTGCTTTGGCCGTAAGCCTGGCCGGTTGCGCCGGTCTGCCCGACCAGCGCCTGGCCAATGAAGCACTCAAGCGCGGCGACACCACCCTGGCGGCGCAGAACTATCAGCAACTGGCCGACCTGGGTTACAGCGAAGCCCAGGTTGGGCTGGCCGACATTCAGGTCGACAGCCGCGACCCGGCGCAGATCAAAAAGGCCGAGGCGACTTACCGCGCCGCAGCCAGCGTCTCGCCGCGGGCTCAGGCTCGCCTGGGTCGCCTGCTGGTGGCCAAACCCGGTGCCACCGAAGCCGAACACCACGAAGCCGAAACACTGTTGAAGAAAGCCGCGACCAATGGCGAAGGCAACACCCTGATCCCGTTGGCGATGCTGTACCTGCAATTCCCGCACAGTTTCCCCAACGTCAACGCACAACAGCAGATCAGCCAATGGCGCGCCGAAGGGAAACCGGAAGCAGGTCTGGCCCAGGTGCTGCTCTATCGCACCCAAGGCACTTACGACCAACACCTGAATGACGTGGAAAAAATCTGCAAAGCAGCGTTGAACACCACCGACATCTGCTACGTCGAACTGGCCACGGTCTATCAGAAACGCGGCCAACCCGACCAGCAGGCCGAGCTGATCAAGCAGATGCAGGCTGCTCACAGCCGTGGCGCCGTCTCGGCGCAACGGGTCGACAGCGTGGCCCGCGTGCTGGGCGATGCGAGCCTGGGCAAAACTGACGAAAAAACCGCTCAGTCGCTGCTCGAAGGCATCGCCCCTGGCTACCCGGCGTCCTGGGTCAGCCTGGCGCAATTGCTCTACGACTTCCCTGAACTGGGCGACGTCGACACGATGATGAAGTACCTGGACAACGGCCGCGCCGCCGACCAGCCGCGTGCCGAACTGTTGCTGGGCAAGCTCTACTACGAAGGCAAGATGGTGCCGGCCGACGCCAAGGTCGCCGAAGAGCACTTCCAGAAAGCCGTCGGCCGGGAAGTCGCCGCCGATTACTACCTCGGCCAGATTTACCGTCGCGGTTACCTGGGCAAGGTCTATCCGCAGAAAGCCCTGGATCACCTGCTGACCGCTGCGCGCAACGGCCAGAACAGCGCCGATTTCGCCATCGCCCAACTGTTCTCCCAAGGCAAGGGCACCCGGCCCGACCCGGTCAACGCTTACGTCTTCAGCCAATTGGCCAAGGCTCAAGACACCCCGCAAGCCACTGAGCTTGCGCAAACACTCGAAGCGCAACTGCCGCCTGATCGGCTGGCCGAGGCCCAACGCCTGCTCAAACAAGAACAGGCCATTCGTAGCACCGTGAGTCCGGACACGCTGGAACTGCACGCTTTGCAAGAAGAAGACGGCGAGGAATCCCTATGAAACTCAATCCATTCGTGCAGGCCGGTATTGGCCTGACATTCGCCCTGCTGTGGTCGTGCCCGACCCTGGCGGCCCTGACCGAAGACAAGAACTTCGGTCTCGAAGTCAAAGTTACCGGCCAGTCCGAAAACGACAGTGACCTGGGCACCGCCGGTGGCGGCGACGTTAACGGCGTCGGCCTCGACCTGCGCCCATGGGTCTATGGCGAAAGCGGCGCGTGGAGCGCCTACGCGATGGGTCAGGCCGTGACGTCCACCGACATCATCGAAACCGACACCCTGCAGCAGTCCGACAACAGCGGCACCCAGACCACCGACAGCGGCGATCGCAAGACCAAGAAAAACTACCTGGCGATGCGCGAGTTCTGGGTCGGTTACCAGGGCCTCACGCCTTACCCTGGCGAGATCCTCAAGTTCGGTCGCCAACGCCTGCGCAACGACGACGGCCAATGGCGCGACACCAACATCGAAGCCCTGAACTGGACCTTCGACACCACCCTGTTGCGCGCCAACGTCGGTATCGCCGAACGCTTCAGCGAATACCGTACCGACCTGAAAGAACTGGCGCCCAAAGACAAGGATCGCCTGCACGCCTACGCCGATGCGGCGTATCAGTGGACACCCGGTAACTGGGTCGGCATTCGCGGTCATCACACCCACGATAACGGCAAGCTCGACTATCCGGAGCCGGGCGTGGCCGGCGATACCCTGGACAAGAAACAGAACGGCGACATCAGCTGGCTCGGCCTCACCGCCGACAGCGATGCCTATAACTGGCGCAACACCAACTCCGTCAATTACTGGGGCAGCATCACCGGCATGAACGGCGACCGTGACACGGTCAACCCGTTGAATGCCGACGGCACTCGCCCGGCAGAAGCCAAGCGTGGTGAAGACCTGAACGGCTGGGCTACCGACCTGGGTGTGCGTCTGCGTCTCGATCCGCAGTGGCAAGTCGGTGCAGCCTATGCCCGCGCCAGCGCCGAGTACCAACAGAACGGCCTGGAAAGCAACCGCTCGAACTACACCGGTACTCGCTCGCGGGTTCACCGTTTCGGCGAAGCCTTCCGTGGCGAAATGAACAACATGCAGACCGCTACGCTGTTCGGCTCCTGGATGCTCAACGACGAATACGACGCCAGCCTGATCTACCACAAGTTCTGGCGTGTGGACGGCAACAAGCCGGTGGGCAGCAACGGCATCAACGCTGTTGAAAACAACACCGACGACGCGACCGGCGCGATCCTCTCCAGCACCTCCCTGCCGCTGGAAGATGGCAACAAGGACCTCGGTCAGGAAATGGACCTGGTGGTCACCAAGTACTTCAAGCAAGGCCTGTTGCCAGCGGCGTTGAGCCAGTCGATCGATGAGCCTTCGGCCCTGGTGCGGTTCCGTGGCGGTGTGTTCAAGCCCGGTGATGCCTATGGCAAAGAAGTCGACTCGTACATGCACCGTGCGTTTATCGACGTGATCTGGCGCTTCTGATGCAAACCGCGAAGGGAGTGCCCGACATGAACAGCGCCAAGAAAGGCTCGATCAGCCTGCTGGCCGGCGCGCTGCTGCTGGCCAGCGCAACCGCCTTCGCCACCGTCGAACCGGCCAAGTCTGTGCAGCAGCCTGAACAGCAGCGCAAATCGACGACCATAGCCAAGGGGCTGCAACAGGCCAAGACCTACACCGTCAGCAGCGCGCCAACTGCGCCGCTGGACCTGGCCAAGCCGAAACTGCCGGACACTTCTGGCTACACCGCCGAAGCCATTGCCGCGAAAATCGTGCGCACCAAGCCCGGCAAGATCAGCATACGCCGGATGATGCAGGAAGACGCCTTGAAGGACTTCATCGGCGGCGACAACAAGATGGCCGAGTGGGTGGTGCGTCAGCACGGCATCCCGCAGGCGATCTTCGTCGACGACGGCTACATGAACCTCAAGGACCTGACCAAGAAGCTGCCCAAGCAGTACCTCAGCGAAACGTCGCCAGGTGTGTTCCTGGCGAAGTTGCCGATCGTGGTGGGCAGACACGGCATTCTGGAAATCGACAAACAGACCCAGGAATTGCGCCTGTCCCAAGAGGCCGGCTCATTCCTGGTCAACGACGGTCAGCTGTTTGTGCGTGATACCAAGATCACCGGTTGGAGCGAGAAGGCCAACGGCCCGGCGGCCTTCTCGTCGCCCAAGGAATTCCGTCCGTTCCTGTTGTCCTGGGGCGGCACCGAGACCTACATCGCCAACAGCAAGATTGCCAGCTTCGGTTACGCCAACAGTAAGTCCTACGGCGTGAGTATTTCCCAATACACGCCGAACATGGCCAAGGTGCTCAAGCGCCCTGAACCGACCGGCTGGATCGTCGGCTCCGAGTTCTCGGACATGTGGTACGGCTTCTACTGCTACGAAACCCGCGACTTCGTGGTCAAGGGCAATACCTACAAAGACAACATCGTCTACGGCATCGACCCCCATGACCGTTCCCACGGTCTGATCATCGCCGACAACACGGTGTACGGTACGAAGAAGAAGCACGGGATCATTATTTCCCGTGAGGTCAACGACAGCTTCATCTTCAACAACCGCAGCTACGACAACCACCTGTCGGGCCTGGTGATCGACCGTAACAGTGTGAACAACCTGATCGCCTACAACGAGATCTACAAGAACCACACCGACGGCATCACCCTCTACGAGAGTGCCGACAACCTGCTGTGGGGCAACCAGGTGATCAGCAACCGGCGTCACGGCATCCGTATTCGTAACAGCGTGAACATTCGCCTGTACGAAAACGTCTCGATGGCCAACGGCCTGACCGGTGTCTACGGGCACATCAAAGACCTGACCAACACCGACCGGGACATCAAGCTCGACCCGTTCGATGCCGAAGTGTCGCTGATCGTGGTCGGCGGTGAACTGGCCGCCAACGGCAGCGGACCGCTGTCGATCGACTCGCCGCTGAGCGTGGAGTTGTATCGCGTGTCGATGCTCGCGCCGACCAAAACCAGCGGCATCAGCTTCTCGGGGATTTTGGGCGAGCGCCAGGATGAAATTCTCGACCTGCTGGTGCGCCAGCAGAAAGCCGTGCTGATCGACCCTGTCGAACGCCAGACCGAAATGCGGGACTGAGGATAATTTTATGCACCCACACTTGATCAAATTACTCAGCCTGTCGGCCCTGACTGCGGGCATTCTTGCGGCCAGCACTGGCGTGCGTGCCGAAGACGCCAAGGCGGCGCCGAGCTTCAGCGCCGAGCCGTGCTGCAGCCTGTGCCCGGCAGCCCACGACCCGAAGAACTACACCACCCGCTATCAGCAGAACTTCACCACGCTGGTGCAGGCCCAAGGCGACTGGCTGTTCCGTACGCAAGAAGACCTGCGTACCGAATTCGATACCACGCCTGCCGGCTACAAACGCATGAAGCAGCTGCACGATGCGTTCAAGAGCAAAGGCGTGGAACTGGTCATCGTTTACCAGCCGACCCGTGGCCTGGTGAACCGCAACAAGCTGAACCCGGAAGAAAAAGCCAAATACGATTTCGACAAGGCGCTGACCAACTACAAAACCATGCTCGGGCGTTTTGCGCAGATGGGCTACGTGGTCCCTGACCTGTCACCGCTGACCAACGAATCGCTGCCCGACACCCTGCCCGCCCACGATTTCTACTTCCGCGGTGACCAGCACTGGACCCCGTATGGCGCCCAGCGCACCGCGAAGATCGTCGCCGAGAAGGTCAAGCAAATGCCGGCCTTCGCCGACATTCCCAAACGTGAATTCGAGACCCATAAGTCGGGTCGCATGGGCAAGACCGGAACGTTGCACAACATGGCGGGTCAACTCTGTGGCACCAGCTACGCGATCCAGTACATGGATCAGTTCACCACCGAGCCCAAGGGCGAAGCGGCGGATGGCGATCTGTTCGGTGAATCCGGCAACCCGCAAATCACCCTGGTCGGCACCAGCCACAGCGGCAAGAACTACAACTTCGCCGGTTTCCTCGAAGAGGCCATCGGCGCCGACATCCTCAACGTGGCATTCCCCGGCGGTGGCCTGGAAGGTTCGATGCTGCAGTACCTGGGCAGCGAAGAGTTCCAGACCAAGCCACCGAAGATTCTCATCTGGGAGTTCTCGCCGCTTTATCGCCTCGACCAGGAAACCATCTACCGCCAGATGATGGCGCTGCTGGATAACGGTTGCGAAGGCAAGGATGCACAGATGAGCGGCAGCGCCGCACTGAAGCCGGGTAAAAACGAACTGATGGTCAACAGCAAGAACCTGGACCTGCGCAACAGCGACCACCAGGTCGATATCCGCTTCGCCGATACGTCGGTGAAAACCCTGCATGCCACCCTCTGGTACATGAATGGGCGTCATGAGGACATCAAGATCGAGAAGCCGGAAACCTCCGAGACCGACGGGCGTTTCGCTTTCGAGTTGCGCACGGACGAAGACTGGGCCTCGCAGAATCTGCTGGCCGTTGAAGTCCAGGGGCCTGAAACACCAGGCGCCGCGCCGCAGAAAGTCGAAGCGAAAATCTGCAAACGCAACGTGTTCTCCGGCACCGGGCAGCGTACTGCTCAAGCCGGGCAATGAGGCTACCTCTTATGAACTGCATGCAAACCCGAACTTTGAAACAGTTACTCGCGCCTTCCCTGCTGGCTCTGGCGATGTTCGCTGGCGCCACCCAGGCCGCCGCGCCACTGCACCCGCCCCAGGGTTACTTCGCGCCTGTGGATAAATTCAAGACCGGCGACAAGAGCGAAGGCTGCGATGCAATGCCGACGCCCTACACCGGCGCCCTGCAGTTTCGCAGCAAATACGAAGGCTCCGACAAGTCCCGTTCGACCCTGAACGAGGCATCGGAAAAAGCCTTCCGCGACACCACCGCCGACATCACCAAGATCGAGCGTGGCACCAGCAAGCGAGTGATGCAGTTCATGCGTGACGGTCGCCCGGAACAACTGGAATGCACCCTCGACTGGTTGACCGCCTGGGCCAAGGCCGATGCGTTGATGTCCAGGGACTTCAACCACACCGGCAAGTCCATGCGCAAATGGGCGCTGGGCAGCATGGCGTCGTCCTATATCCGCCTGAAATTCTCTGACTCGCATCCCCTGGCCACCCACCAGGAACAAGCGCAGGTGATTGAAGCCTGGTTCAGCAAAATGGCCGACCAGGTGGTCAGCGATTGGGACAACCTGCCGCTCGAACAGACCAACAACCACTCGTATTGGGCCGCCTGGTCGGTGATGGCGACGTCGGTCGCCACCAACCGCCGTGACCTGTTCGATTGGGCCGTGAAGGAATTCAAGGTCGGGGCCAATCAGATCGATGCCCAAGGCTTCCTGCCTAACGAACTCAAGCGCCAGCAACGCGCCCTCGCCTACCACAACTATGCCCTGCCGCCGCTGGCGATGATCGCCAGTTTCGCCCAGGCCAACGGTGTGGATTTGCGTCAGGAAAACAACGGCGCCTTGAAACGCCTGGGTGATCGCGTGCTGGCCGGCGTGAACGACCCGGATCAATTCGAGCAGAAAAACGGTAAAGGCCAGGACATGACCGATCTCAAGATCGACTCGAAATTCGCCTGGCTCGAACCGTTCTGCTCGCTCTACACCTGCGCGCCGAATGTGCTGGAACTCAAGCACAAGATGCAGCCGTTCAAGTCGTTCCGCCTCGGCGGGGATTTGACCAAGGTCTACGACCCGGCCAACGAGAAAGGCAACAAAGGTTCTTAGGACACACGCAATCCCCCTGTGGGAGCGGGCTTGCTCGCGAATGCGGTCTGACATTCACCCATGATGTCGACTGACACACCGCTTTCGCGAGCAAGCCCGCTCCCACAAGGATCAGTGTCAGGCATGAGTTTTTTTGTGTGATACCCCCCGGATTTTCGTGGGGGGTTTGGGGGGGCCTTGGCCCTTGACTGTTGGTTAAACATGGAGAGATCGGGATGGTATTTTCATCCAATGTGTTCCTGTTTCTGTTCTTGCCGATCTTTCTCGGCTTGTACTACTTGAGCGGGCAACGCTATCGCAACTTGCTGCTGCTGATCGCCAGCTACGTGTTCTACGCCTGGTGGCGTGTGGACTTCCTTGCGCTGTTCGCAGCCGTCACGCTGTGGAACTACTGGATCGGCCTGAAAGTCGGTGCCGCCGGGGTCAAGAGCAAACCAGCCCAGCGCTGGCTGCTGCTCGGCGTCGCGGTGGATCTGTGCATCCTCGGCTACTTCAAGTACGCCAACTTCGGCGTGGAGAGCATCAACGCGATGATGACCTCGGTCGGTCTGTCGCCGTTCATCCTGACCCACGTGCTGTTGCCGATCGGGATCTCGTTCTACATCTTCGAGTCCATCAGCTACATCATCGACGTCTACCGCGGCGATACCCCGGCCACCCGCAACCTGATCGACTTTGCCGCGTTCGTGGCGATCTTCCCGCACTTGATCGCGGGCCCCGTGTTGCGTTTCCGCGACCTGGCCGATCAGTTCAACAACCGCACCCACACCCTCGACAAGTTCTCCGAAGGTGCCACGCGGTTCATGCAGGGCTTCATCAAGAAAGTCTTCATCGCCGACACCCTGGCGGTAGTGGCCGACCATTGCTTCGCCTTGCAGAACCCGACCACGGGTGACGCCTGGCTTGGCGCCCTGGCCTACACCGCGCAGCTGTACTTCGACTTCTCCGGCTACAGCGACATGGCCATCGGCCTGGGCTTGATGATGGGTTTCCGCTTCATGGAAAACTTCAAACAGCCGTACATCAGCCAATCGATCACCGAGTTCTGGCGGCGCTGGCACATCAGCCTCTCCACCTGGCTGCGTGACTACCTGTACATCACCCTCGGCGGTAACCGCAAAGGCACGCTGATGACCTATCGCAACCTGTTCCTGACCATGCTGCTCGGCGGTCTGTGGCACGGTGCGAACATCACCTACATCGTCTGGGGCGCCTGGCACGGCATGTGGCTGGCGATCGAAAAAGCCATCGGCCTGAACACCTCGCCGCGCAGCTTCAACCCGATCCGCTGGGTCCTGACCTTCCTGCTGGTGGTGATGGGCTGGGTGATCTTCCGTGCCGAGAACCTGCACGTCGCCGGTCGCATGTACGGCGCGATGTTCAGCTTCGGCGAATGGTCGCTGTCGGAACTCAACCAGGCCAGCCTCACCGGTCTGCAAGTGGCAACCCTGGTGGTGGCTTACGTGACCCTGGCGTTCTTCGGCCTGCGTGATTTCTACACCAACCAGCCGCCGGTCAAAACCAAACCTGCGGTGAACACCGAGACCGATGGCCCGGCTGCGGCGACACCCGGAACGATCAAAGCCGTACCGGGCGATAACCCGGCCAGCATCCACCAACCGGGTTACACCGTCGGCGTTGAAGCGACTGTGCAACCGGCCTACTGGACCGCCGACTGGTCCCGTTACGTGATGCGTGCCCTGGTACTGCTGCTGTTCATCGCCTCGATTCTCAAACTCTCGGCGCAAAGCTTCTCGCCGTTCCTTTACTTCCAGTTCTGAGGGATCTGACCATGACCCGCTCATTACGCATCTTCTACATCGCCCTGTTCCTGGTGACCTTGCTGGTCCTGGGCCTGTGGTCGGTACGCAGCTTCTTCGGCTTCAGTACCAACGCCGATGCCACTGTGCTCAACGGTCGCTGGACCAAAGCCGTCGAGACGCATTACGACGACGAGTTCCCGATCAAACGCCTGGGCACCAACCTTTGGGCCGCGCTGGATTTCAAACTGTTCAACGAAGGTCGTCCGGGTGTGGTGCTCGGTCGCGATCAGTGGCTCTACAGCGATGAAGAGTTCCACCCGATCGTCAACGAAGAGTTGAACCTGCAAGGCAACTACGCGCTGGTCGAAGGCGTGCGCCAGGAACTGAAAAAGCAAGGCGTGCAACTGGTGATGGCGATCGTGCCGGCCAAGACGCGTCTGTACCCGGAACACCTGGGTGAAGTGAAGCCGGCGAGTATCCACACCAATCTGTACAAGGACTTCCACGCTCGTGTGGCGGCCGACAAGATCCTCGCCCCTGACCTGCTCGGCCCGCTGCAACAAGCCAAGCACGACGGTCAGCAAGTGTTCCTGCGCACCGACACCCACTGGACCCCGGAAGGTGCACAAGTCGCTGCCCAGACCCTGGCCAAAACCATCGCCGACAAGGCACCGCTCAGCGGCGAACCGCAAAACTTCGTCACCGAACCTGCCGAGAAGGTGACGCACAAGGGTGACCTGCGGTTGTTCCTGCCGCTGGACCCACTGTTCGAAAACCTGATGCCAGCGCCAGAACCTTTGCAGAAGCGCAACACCGTAGCGGTCCAGGACCAGGCTGCCGGTGATGACGCGTTGTTCGCCAACGCTGAAGTGCCGGTAGCCCTGGTCGGCACCAGCTACAGCGCCAACCCGAACTGGAACTTCGTCGGCGCGCTGAAAGAAGCGCTGCACAGCGATGTGGTCAGTTACGCCGAAGACGGCCACGGCCCGATTCTGCCGATGCTCAGCTACCTGAAAAGTGATGCCTTCAAGAACAGCCCGCCACAAGTGCTGATCTGGGAGTTCCCTGAACGATATCTGCCTGTGAACAACGAAATCGGTGACGCCGACCCGCAGTGGGTCGCAGAGCTTAAACAAGCCGGCGCTCGCCAACAAAACGTAGCTGTAAACACCAAATCCGAGACGCCCGACCGGGCGCAAAACTGAAAGAGAGGTACACCCATGACTTTCACTACTACTCCTCGCCGTCTCGCCAAGACCTTTGCTCTCGTCGCCGGCATGAGCGTGCTCTCGATGCAGGCCTTCGCCGGTGGCGACGCCGCCCTCTACGGCCCGACCGCACCGAAAGGCTCCACCTTCGTGCGGGTCTACAACGCCGGTAACGCTGAAGTCAGCGCCACCGTTGGCACCACCAACCTGAACGAAGTCGCGCCGCTGTCCAGCACTGATTTCAGCTTCATGCCGGGCGGCGACTACAGCGCCAAGATCGGCAGCCAGACCCTGCCAGTGAAATTGGCCGGCGATCACTATTACACTCTGGTCAACAACGCCAGCGGCGCGCCGCAACTGATCGAAGAGCCGCCGTTCAAGAACAAGCAGAAATCCCTGGTGCGCGTGCAGAACCTCAGCGACAAGGCCCTGACCCTGAAAACCGCCGACGGCAAGACCGATGTGGTGCCGAACGTGGCCGCCAAGGGCCGTGGCGAGCGTGAAATCAACCCGGTGAAAGTCAGCCTGGCGCTGTACGAAGGCGACAAGAAAGTCGGCGACGTGAAACCGGTTGCCCTGGAACGCGGTGAAGCGGCGGTGCTGTACGTTACCGGCAACGGCAGCAGCCTGTCGCCAGTCTGGGTCAAGCGCCCAGTGTCGACGCGCTGATTAATTCATCAGGACGGTGATCACCCTGTAGCAGCTGGCGAAGCCTGCGTCCGACTGCGAAGCAGTCGCAATCCAAGCAACTCGGTCTTTCTGAATGACCGCATTGACGGGATTCACGACGACTACGTCGCCGAACGCAGCCTCGCAGGCTCGGCAGCTGCTACAGAATCGGTGAGCCGATCTGATTACGGAACAAAAACAAGAGTGAAACGACAGAACGTTCGTAGCTCTAACCAATCGATTTTAAAGGAGTAACAACATGATTCCGGTGATCTTGTCAGGTGGTAGTGGCTCACGTCTTTGGCCGCTTTCCCGTAAGCAGTTCCCCAAGCAATTCCTCGCCCTGACCGGCGAACACACGCTGTTCCAGCAAACCCTCGAGCGCCTGGTGTTCGAAGGCATGGACACCCCGATCGTGGTCTGCAACAAGGAACACCGTTTCATCGTCAACGAGCAACTGAGCGCCCGCAACCTGGACGTGCAGCGCGTGCTGATGGAACCCTTCGGCCGCAACACCTCGCCAGCAGTGGCCCTGACCGCGATGATGCTGGTCAATGAAGGTCGCGACGAGTTGATGCTGGTGCTGCCGGCCGACCACGTCCTGGAAGACCAGAAAGCCCTGCAACGCGCCCTGGCCCTGGCTACCGTGGCAGCCGAGCGTGGCGAGATGGTGCTGTTCGGCGTACCGGCGACCAAACCGGAAACCGGTTATGGCTACATCAAATCCACCAACGATGCTTTGCTGCCGGAAGGCGTCAGCCGTGTCTCGCATTTCGTCGAAAAACCCGACGTGAAGCGCGCCACCGAGTTCGTCCAGTCTGGCGGTTATTTCTGGAACAGCGGCATGTTCCTGTTCCGCGCCAGCCGCTTCCTCGAAGAGCTGAAAAAACATGATCCGGACATCTACGACACTTGCGTACTGACGCTGGAACGTAGCGCGCAGGATGCCGACACCGTCGATATCGACCCTGCCACCTTCGCCTGCTGCCCGGACAATTCCATCGACTATTCGGTGATGGAGAAGACCCAGCGCGCCTGCGTCGTGCCTCTGACCGCTGGCTGGAGCGATGTCGGTTGCTGGTCGTCGCTTTGGGAAGTCAATAAAAAAGACGCCAACGGCAACGTCACCAAAGGTGATGTGGTCATCCAGGACAGCAAAAACTGCATGATCCACGGCAACGGCAAACTGGTGTCGGTGATCGGCCTGGAAAACATCGTGGTGGTCGAGACCAAGGACGCCATGATGATCGTCCACAAGGACAAGGTCCAAGGCGTGAAACAAATGGTCAACACCCTTAACGAACAGGGCCGCAGCGAAACCCAGACCCACTGCGAAGTCTATCGTCCGTGGGGCTCCTACGACTCAGTGGACATGGGCGGTCGTTTCCAGGTCAAGCGCATCTCGGTCAAACCGGGTGCGTGCCTGTCGCTGCAGATGCACCATCACCGCGCCGAACACTGGATCGTGGTCAGCGGTACCGCTGAAGTGACCTGCGACGAAAACGTGTTCCTGCTCACTGAAAACCAGTCGACCTACATCCCGATCGCCTCGGTTCACCGTCTGCGCAACCCAGGCAAGATTCCACTCGAGATCATCGAAGTGCAATCAGGCAGCTACCTGGGCGAAGACGATATCGAACGCTTCGAAGATATCTACGGTCGCTCCACCCCGATCGAGCGCGGCGTGTCGGTGAAAACCATCGCGCAGTAAGCGTTCAGTAAAACAAGAAGCCCCCGTCCAGCCAGCTGCGTTCCCTATCCGCAGCGGGTTGGGCGGGGTTTTTTTACATCTTGGTCTTCATCGTTAAAAAGGTTTCCATTGAGTACTCTTCGCCTCCCTGACGGCAACGATGTAGGAACTTGGAATCGGTGTAACAAAGGTCATTTCCACTGTCATGGGAGGAATGATCGCCACGAAACCTGACTGATCAAGGGTTTCATCACTCATCAAAAATCTGGCATCCAGACGGTTTTTGGGAGTGAATTTGAAAGACGATTTGAGCCCCAGCGTCTGATCATTGATGTCTCGCTCCTTCAAATCCGGAATTTCCATCCGGTACAGGTAGGCTCTTGTGTCACCGTAACCTCCTGAATCTTCATCCATCCCGGTCGATACGTACCCTGGAACGGGGCTTCTAACGTGTTCCTGGGACAACGAGTTAATGCCTTTGGCCAGTACCCCTCGCCTGAACTCATCCTTGATTTCTGGCCCTCTGTTATCCCTGGGAAAAAAACCACCCGCTTTACGGATTGTGTCGGGGGAACGATTGTCCCCCCTCATGGCTATGACATCGCCCGATCCAGTAAGCATCAATTGATGTGAGCCCACAGTCATTGAACTGCCAGCATAGGAAGGAAGCGCTTCATTTGACCTATCCGCCGCTGGCAACGATATGGGAGGCTGTCTTCGAGGCGCGACCACCGCGGCTTTCGAGGGATCAACCGTTAGCCCTGGATTCGGCAGAGGCAGAGCAGCAGGCCGGGGTGGGACCGCCGGTTTGATTGCGACCGGCAGCATAAGAAAGGGCGGTCGTGGAGGAACTACGGGCTTATTGGGAGTAGGTGCGAGACCCTCCATATCAACCAACCCTATCGGATTGTTTCGAACCATGCGGTACAGATTAAGACCATCGATATCCAAGGCAGGATCGGGATTGAGCCAACGCTGCAACCACGAGATGTAGTACCGGAACCCATAGTAATAAAGCCCTGTCGCATCCCGCTCCTTGCCTGAGTAGCGAACGGTTTTGTAATCCCCATCGGTGTCGTTCGGACCGGCAGACCAGGCTGTTGCACCAAAGGGATAATAAGTTTCCGCACTGATGATTCGCGCATCATCGGCGAGTTCCAGTATGCAGGAGTTCATCTGATCAACCAGGCTGTATCGGTACTGATCGTTGGTCACACCAGACGGTGGCTCGGTTTCCCAATGCAACACCCGCACGGTGTTGAGGCCGGCCTGCGCGATGATGACCTGCCGCTGTTCCCCAGTGCCACTGTCGGTTCGCTGTTCCAACCCCGGCATGTAATGCACTTCAACCTCCACGGTCCGGGCATTGGTCTGTAACGAGCGAATTTTACGCACTCGTTGGCCAGCGCCATTGTAGGCGTAGGCCTCACGGTCATTGAGCCTGGTGGCGCGTTCCACCGGGCACACCGATGCCAACTGATTGCGCAGATCCCAGGTCAATAACCGTCCCTGATCCAGCGCCAGCAAATTACCTTTGGCGTCGAATGCGGCGGCGATTTCGTCTTCGGTAGGCGGCACGCCGTTGCGCCAGGGCAGGCAACGGTTGCTGTAGCAGGCGGCTTTCAAATCGCGCCCATGGTTTTGCGCGCCGACGTGGGTCAGCTTCAGCAGATTGCCGCCCGCGTCATAACTGTAGGTCTGCCGGTAGTTGCTGACGGCCGCCGGATCGGTGCGACCAACCGACTCGGGGCCTTGATTGGGACCGCCCGCCTCCCAGCCAAAGGCTTCGATCAACTGGTACAGGCTGTCGTAGCAAAAGCGACTGATCGGGTCGATGCGCTGGTTGGCGAAGTAGCGCACGGGCAGGGCCTTGTCCTCGATGCTCAAGACATTGCCCATCCGGTCATAGTCGTAGATCAGATGCTGCAACATTCGGGCACTGGCATCCTGTGCCCGACGCTCCATCAACAAACCGTCTTCGGGTCGATAGGCCAGCGTCGTCCGCACCCCGTTACCCGCGACCTCCTCTTCGACTTGCCCTTGGGCGCTGTAGCGGATCTCGCTGACCAACGTTTGCCAAATGGATTGATCCTTCAATTGCAGTCGGCTTTCGCGCAATCGGCCATCGACGGTCAGACCGAAAGTCTGACGATTACCCTTGGCATCGGTCTGTTCCAGCACATCACCCAACGGGCCGAAACGCCACCTGGACGTCGCCCCAGTCCCCGGTTCGAGCAGCCGTCGGCGATCATCAATCGATTCCGGCCAATCGGGGGTTACCGGCTCAAGGGTGAAGTGGCGGGTGTTTTCGATGCCTTCACCGCTGATCGCAAACGAGTCGAACAGTACGCTGCCCGCCGGGTCGTCATGGCGAATCAGTTTGCCGTACTGGTTAAGGTCCTGATGACCCTGGCCCGGGTAGCCATAAGCAAAGCGCTCGACACAGCGACGGGGCTCCACGGCGCCCTGTTCGAACACCGCCACGGGCCGCAGCAAATCGTCATATTCGACCTCGCGACGTGTTTGGCGGCTGTCCCAGTCCGACAACACTTCGTCGGCCAGACCGCGCAGGGTGATCTGCGTTCCGGCATCAACGCTGTCCGTGCGCAACGCGTTCCCGGACAGCGAATACACCGTGATCAGATTGGGAGGGGTCAGGGGATCGCCTTCTTGCAGCGCCCATAACCGCGGATCCCACTGTTTGACTGCACGTCCTGCGCCATTGTGAGCAGTGCGATTGATGCGGACCTCAGCGGGCAGGTTTTCGATGGCGCGCCAGTAATCTACCAAGCGAATCGACAGGCCGCGCGGATCGAAGATCCTCAGTGTGGGCGTCTTGTGGTGCATTTCCATCGCCTCTGTCCATCGAATAACAGCCCCGTCGGCCAATGTCTTCTAACGTTTCAAGAACATGGCTGGCTACTGTCAGAAATTACAGTACCGACCAACGGTACAACCCCTTGCTCACCGAATATCCATTCTCGTGCCCCTTCGGTAGGATGTCGGTTATCCGTTCAAGGAGCGTTCAAACATGTTCATCGGCGTCCTGCTGGTCATCACCTGGCTGATCCTGCTGCTGCGCTATCCGGCCAAGGCCGTGCCGGTTTCCGTGGCGGCCGCTGTCGGATTGGGCCTGGTGGCGACGTGGGTATTCTGGCTGGACAACCGCGAAATCAAGCAACTGGCACGCCTTGAGCTGCGCATCACTTACGCACCCGAGCACTGTCCCGCAGACCGGCCGTTGAAGTTGACAATGAAAAACGGCAACGACGTGCCACTGACCGAGTTGCGCTGGCGCATCGCGGCGTATGCGCCGGGCGATACGGTGAACCTGGCCGACAATCAATACGCTGCGCCACGTTATCGCGGCCCCGGTGAATTGCAGGCCGGCGGCAGTTGGGAAGACTGCTTGCCGCTACCGCCCTTGCGCCCCGGCTACCGCCCGCAAACCCTGGAATTTCGCGCTGAACGGTTGCAGGGTAGTTTCTCCGACTGATCCCCCTTTTTCTTTTGCACAAGGACCGCGCCATGCCTGTTGCGTTGATTACCGGTTGCTCCAGCGGCATTGGCCGCGCCCTCGCCGACACCTTCAAAAATGCCGGTTACGAAGTCTGGGCCAGTGCCCGCAAGGCTGAAGACGTGGCAGCCCTCACCGCCGCCGGTTTCACCGCCGTGCAGCTGGACGTTAACGATGGCCCGGCGCTCGAACAGTTGAGCGAACGGATCAATCAGCAGCGTGGCGGCCTCGACGTGCTGATCAACAATGCCGGCTATGGCGCCATGGGGCCGCTGCTCGATGGCGGCGTGCCGGCCATGCAGCGCCAGTTCGAAACCAACGTGTTTGCGATTGTCGGCGTCACTCGCGCGATGTTCCCGGTACTGCGTCGCGCCCGGGGGCTGGTGGTGAACATCGGCAGCGTTTCCGGGGTTCTGGTCACGCCGTTTGCCGGTGCCTACTGCGCCTCGAAAGCCGCCGTGCATGCCTTGAGCGATGCGCTGCGCATGGAGCTGGCGCCGTTCGGCGTGCGGGTCATGGAAGTTCAGCCTGGGGCCATCGCGTCCAGCTTCGCGAAAAATGCCGGCCACGAAGCCGAGCAATTGATCACCGAACAATCCCCGTGGTTTCCACTGCGTGAAGGTATTCGTGCACGGGCCAAGGCCTCTCAAGATAAACCAACGCCGGCCAGTGAATTTGCCGCCGGTTTACTGAAGGCAGTACAGCAGAGCAAAACGCCGCGTCTGGTGCGTTTGGGTAACGGCAGCCGGGCGTTGCCGTTAATGGCGGGGTTATTGCCAAAAGGGTTGCTGGAGTCGGGGTTGATGAAGCGGTTCGGGTTGCGCGGGCAGCTCTGAGACCGCGAAGGCGTCAAAACACACTTTCAGACTTTCAGGAAACAGCATGACCGACTACACCGAATACTTTGACGAAGTGATCCAGGCCCACGTAGCCATCGAGCAATGGTTGGCCGAGGAACGGGACGAGGCCGAGCTTGAGCAATTGCTGACGCGTTTTTCACCGCAGTTTTCCATGGTCTCGCCGTTGGGCCGGGTACTGGATTTCGAGGCGTTGAATGAATTGTTTCTGCTCGCGGGCGGGAAGAAGCTCGGGTTCAGAATTGAGCTCAGCGAGTTGCGAGGTGTCGCGCTGTATGACGGTGGCGCAGTGGTCAGTTACCGCGAGCAACAGACCGATGCGACGGGGCTGCATTCTGATCGGCGGTCCTCGGTGGTGTTTGAGAAACAGGCCGATGGCAAGGTGGTTTGGCGGCATTTGCATGAGACGTTTTGCCAAGGCTGACACGGCCACTTTCTGTGGCGAGGGGGCTTTCCCCCTCGCCACAGGTTATTCGCCAGCCGGGGGGTTCACCACCACCGTACACGTAATCCCCGCCGCCAACAGCACGCCCTGCGGCACTTCATCAATGTGAATCCTTACTGGCACCCGCTGCGCCAGACGCACCCAGTTAAAGGTCGGGTTCACATCAGCGATCAGCTCGCGGCTTTCCGGATTATCGCGGTCGTAGATGCCGCGAGAAATACTTTCCACGTGGCCCTTGAGCACTTCGCCACTCATCAATTGCATGTCGGCTTTATCGCCCACGCGAACATGCGGCAGTTTGGTTTCTTCGAAGAAGCCATAAACCCAGAACGAGTTCATGTCGACCACCGCCATTTTCGCTTCGCCGATGCGCGCATAGTCACCGCGATGGACGTTGAGGTTGGTGACGTAGCCGTCCACCGCCGCCCGTACTTCGGTGCGTTGGAGATTCAGTTCGGCGGCTTCCAGTTGCGCTTGCGCGTTCTGGTAATCGGCCAGGGCCGAGTCGGCGATGTTGGTGGCGTCGTCGCGGTTTTCCCTGGAGATCACCAGGTTGTCGAGGTCGGCGCGGCGATGGGCGTTGACCTTGCGCATCTCCCACGTGGCCTTGCGCGAGGCCACCAGGCTCTGCGCCTGTTTCACCGCGAGACGGTAGTGCTCGGGGTCGATGCGCATCAGCAAGTCGCCTTTCTTCACCAACTGGTTATCACGCACCGGCACCTCCACCACCTCACCGGTCACGTCGGCGGCGACATTGATGATGTCGGCGCGCACCCGGCCGTCACGGGTCCAGGGCGTGTTCATGTAATGCACCCACAAGGTCCGGCCGATCCACAGGGCAAGGGCCAGCACCAGCAGGGTCGCGAGCAGGCTGAAAAGCTTTTTCATCAAGGCCTTCTTCAGTGATAGAGAGTCAACGGTAGACAGTCAGCGCCAAAGCGCCGAACAGACAGGTAAACAGGCTCAGGCGCAGCAGCGCCGGGTGCCAGAAGAAACGGTACAGATCGAACCCGGACAAGAACCGGTCAAGCGCCCAGGCCAGCGCCGCCGCAATGAAAAACATCAGGGTCATGGTCGGCATGTACACGCCGTGGAAGGCGATTTCACGAGGCATGTTCAAGTCCTTGGGGCTTGGCAATGGTGTATGAGGCCAGCGGCGATTGCGGGTCGAGCAACGAGGTGCGGATGAAGTGCAGGTAGCTCTTCACCCGGCGCAAGGCAGAGGTATCGAAGTGTGGCGCGAAGGGTTCGTCGGTGGCCTGCACGCGGCCGATCGCGTGGTCGACGGCGACCAGCGCCCGCTCCAGATTGCTCTGGCCCGGTTGCAGAAACAGCCGCACCAGCGAACGCCCCATCGCCCGGATGGACTGGCGCCACGGCTGGGATTCGGCATACGCCGGGTGCACCGGCAAAATCGCTTGCTCCTTGCGCAACTCGATGATCGCGTGGCCGACTTCCAGCACCACCAACATCCAGCGCAGCAAGTCCCGTTGCACCTGAGGCTGCCCCGCTGCAAGACCATAAGCCTGATGCAACAAGTCCCGCGTACGGCTTTCGAAACTCGACGCCAGGCCTTTGAGTTTGCCGCTGATGGCGTACACCACTTGCCCGCGCAAGTCCTGCTCCAGCCGTCGCCACAGCCAGCGGCTGTTGGGCGGAAGAATGATTGCCCCGGCCGCCGCGCACACCAGCATGCCCATCACCATGGCGATGTAGTCGTTGATGAAGGCGTAAGGGTTGTAGACCGTAAGGTTGTCCGGCACCGAACCGGTGCTGAAAAAGATCAGCAAACCGAGACCGACACCGGCGTATTGCGGACGCGACGTAAGGAACGACCCGAGCACAATCACCGGCGCGAGCATCACGCAAAGCAATGGAAAACCGTCGATCCAGGGAAAGATGAAAAACATCTCGACGAAGCCGATCAGTGCCCCGAGCAACGTCCCGCAGGCCATCTGAAACGCCATGCGTTTGGGGTTCGGCGTCGCCGCTGACAGGCCCACGGTGGCAGCGGCGATCAGGGTCATGGTCGCCCCGCTAGGCCACGCGGTAGCCACCCAATAACTGCCGAGCACCACAAGGATGAACGCTGCGCGAATCCCCGACGCGGCCGAAGCCAGCCAGTTGGTTTGCGGGGTGAAGGGCTCGTCCCAGCGTTCACGCTCGTGGCTGTGATCGGCCAGGGACGCGTGGGTCTGTGCATAACTGTGCAGGTCGTCGACGAAGCGATAAAGCAGTTCATAGGCAGTGTGAAAATCCAGCTGTTCGGCGTCGCTCGGTTCGCTCTCCTGAAAGCTCGCCCGCAGCTTGCGCACCCGCGCCGGCAAGTTGTCCTTATAGGTCGCCAAGGTGCTGGTCAGACGAGCGGCATCAGGGCTGGTCAACGCACGGCCGCTGAAACCGTCGAGCACTTCGGCCAGGTCCTGCAACCCTGGTTTGATCGCCGCGACAACATGATCGGCGCCGCTGCCGCGCAAGCGCTCGAGCAACTGATGCAGGGCATTGAAGCGTGTGGTGACGCCCATGAACTCGCTGTTTAAACGACTGAGTCGCCCGTTGCGTCGACGCATGTGCGGGTCTTCGAACACCGTGACGCTGCGCAGTCCTTCCAGGCCCACCGCTTCGGCGATGAACCGAACGTTGCTTGCTTCAAACGCTTCGCGCCGACTGCGACCGCGCAAGCCATCAGTGACGAACAACGCAAACACACCGAAGCGCTGATACAACGCATTGCGCATCGCCGCACTGGCGGTTTGCGGCAGGATCGCGGCGCTGACCAGCGTCGAGCAGAGAATCCCCAGAGAGATTTCCAGCACTCGCCAGACCGCAGCCATGAATGCGCCGTCCGGGTGAGCCAGAGCGGGCAGCCCAACCATCGCCGCCGTATAACCGGCGAGCACAAATCCATAGGCGCGAAAGTTGCGACAACGCGCTGCGCCAGCCGTGCACAGGCCGACCCAGATCGCCAGCGAGCCGAGGAACAGTTCGGTGTTCTGCGCGAACAAGGCAATCAGCGCGACCATCACCGCCGACCCGGCCAACGTGCCGAGGAAGCGATAGAAACTCTTGGCGAACACCTGGCCGCTTTGCGGTTGCATGACGATGAACACGGTGATCATCGCGGTGCGCGGTTGCGGCAATTCAAGACGCATGGCCAGCCACAGCGTGAGGAATGCGGCGAACAGCACCTTGAAAATGTAGACCCAGGTCACGCCATCGCTGCGCGCCCAGTCGAAGAAACCCCGGCGCCATTCAAGGGAATACAGCCAGCGCAAAGGTGCGGGCAAGGGAGTCATGAAATTCTGCTCAATGGTCCAGGGTTGTGCGGCGAGAACTCGGCCCCTGTGGGAGCGGGCTTGCTCGCGAAGACGGAGTGTCAGTCAATGTAGATTTCGCCTGACTCACCGCTTTCGCGAGCAAGCCCGCACCCACAGCTCTTGTGCTCAACGTAATAGAACCGGGGTTTTCGGGGGCTGGGTTTTCTCGGCACTCGGGACGTCGTCGCCCGCATCGAGTCCGCCGCCGAGCGCCGTCACCAACTCCGCATGAGCACTCAACCGCGCAGCCTGAACCTGCTGCTGCACTTGCTGTTGCTTGAACAGCAAGGTCTGCGCATTGAGTACGTTGAGGTAATCGGTGAGCCCACGTTGATAGGCGATCATCGCGATGTCGTAAGTCTTCTGCGCCGTGGCCACCGATTCGGCGGCGAACGTTTGCTGCTTGTCCATCGACTCGCGGCGGATCAACTGATCGGAGATGTTCTTCAGCGCATTGACCAGCGTCTGGTTGTATTTGGCCACGGCGATGTCATAACCGGCCGAGGCTTCACCCAGCTCGGAACGCAAACGGCCGCCATCGAAAATCGGCAGCGAGATCGCAGGTCCCACGCTGTAGTTGAGCTTCTTGCCGGTCAGGAATTCCAGCGCCCCGCCGCCGGTGGCCATGTAGCCGAGGCTGCCCACCAGATCGACGTTGGGGTAGAAACCCGCGTGAGCGACATCGATGCCCCGCGCCTGAGCCGCCACTTGCCAACGACTGGCAACCACGTCCGGGCGTTGCCCGAGCAATTGCGCCGGCAACGATGACGGTAACTTCAGCGCCGTCCCCAACGACAGCGTCGGCCGTTGCAACTGCGCGCCCTCCCCCGGTCCCTTACCGGCCAAGGCTGCGAGCTGGTTACGGCTGAGGGCGATTTCTTCGTCCAGCGCATCGAGTTGGCGATGGGTTTCCGGTAGCGGCGTTTCGGCCTGGCTGACTTCGAAATGCGTGCCGATGCCACCGTCCAGACGTTTTTGCGCCAGGTCGAGGATTTGCTGTTGCTGCTTCAAGGTCGCCGCGACGATGTCCCGTTGCGCGTAATGCAATGAGAGCTCGATATAGGCGCGCACGATGTTGTTCTGCAATTCGAGCTGGGCCTGCCGCGCCTCGGCGACGCTCATGTGCGCGATGTCCACCGCTTGCTCGGTGGCGTTGCTTTCGCGACCCCAGAGGTCGAGGGCATAACTGAAGCCCAACGCGGCGTTGTTGTCCCAAGTGGTGGTGTTGGCCAACTCACCGGGGCCGTAGAACTGATCGGTGGGCCAGTTGTGGCGCTTGAGGGTCGACTGGCCATTGATCTGCAGCGACTCGGCGGACTCGGCAACACCCGCTATGGACCGGGCCTGACGCACACGCGCAGCGGCCATGGCCATGTTCGGACTGTCTTGCAGGGCGAGGGAGATCCAGCGGTTCAGTTGCGGGTCGCCATAGGCTTGCCACCATTGAGCGGTGGGCCAGTGAGCGTCCCGGGCGGCGCTCTGGATGGCTTCGTCGGTGGCCAATGAGTTGGCCTCCAGTGCCTTGCCTTGTGGGGCAATACCGCCGGTTCCGATGCAGCCGCTGATTGCCAGGGTTAAAGCCAAAACACTGAGCGTCTTGAGCGCTCTGTTGATGCGACGCGGCACTGCTGCGATTTCCTGAAAATTGGGAGGTGTAGGAGCGAGGCTTGCCCGCGAAGACGGTCTGTCAGGCGATATCAATGGTGACTGTGAGACCGTCTTCGCGGGCAAGCCTCGCTCCTACAAGAACGGGCGCAATTCTAGGGGGCGGTCTGAATGGCGATAAGCCGGGATTCTTGTGATTCTTTGTTACCGTTAACGAGATAATCCCTTGGTCGGGGTCTCAGCCCCTGAAACTTCGTGTCACAATTTGCCATCCGCCAAGAGAGCACCCCATGGACACTTTGCAAAACATGCGCGCCTTCAGTTACGTGGCCGAGGCCGGCAGCTTCACCGCCGCCGCCGTACAACTGGACACCACCACGGCCAACGTCTCGCGCGCGGTCTCCAACCTGGAAGCCCACCTGCAAACCCGCCTGCTCAACCGCACCACCCGGCGCATTGCCCTGACCGAAGCGGGCAAGCGCTATCTGTTGCGCTGCGAGCAGATCCTGGCCTATGTCGAAGAAGCCGAAGCCGAGGCCAGCGACGCCCACGCGCGCCCGGCCGGGCAACTCAAAGTGCACACCATGACCGGCATCGGTCAGCACTTCGTGATCGACGCCATCGCTCGCTACCGCAAGACCCACCCCGACGTGACCTTCGACCTGACCATGGCCAACCGTGTGCCGGACTTGCTCGACGAGGGCTACGACGTGTCCATCGTGCTCGCCAGCGAACTGCCCGACTCGGGCTTCGTCTCCCAGCGTTTGGGCATCACCTACAGCATCGTTTGCGCATCCCCCGCCTATGTAAAAGCCAACGGCTGCGCGCAGAAGCCCAGCGATTTGCTCAATCACATGTGCTTGCGCCTGGTGAGCCCGGTGATCCCGCTGGAAAAGTGGGCCTTCGACGGCCCGGAAGGCCAGGAAATGGTCACCATCAACAGCTCACCGTTCTTGGTGAACTCCGCTGACGCGATGAAGACAGCGATCACCAGTGGCATGGGCGTTGGTGTGTTGCCGGTGTATGCGGCGATTGAAGGGCTGCGCAACGGTACGCTGGTGCGGGTGATGCCCAAGTATCGGTCGCAGGAATTGAATCTGTATGCGATTTACCCCTCGCGGCAGTATCTGGACGCGAAGATCAAGACGTGGGTCGAGTATTTGCGCGGGTCGTTGCCGGAGATTCTGGCGGCGCATCAGGCGGAATTGGCGGCGTATGAATTGAGTGGGAGTTTGGGTGGGGCTCGGGTGGCGAATTGAGGTATGTGGACTGCGGGTTAGCCCAGCAGTCCAGCGTACTTTCCGCAGAGCCAATACGCACAAAGGCCAACAATTGAATAGGCAAACATCAGATTGGGAATGACGACCCAGCGTCGTAGGTGTAAAGGGAAGTGCTTTATCTCATCGATACAATGCGGGTCGCTTCTCAGCAGGAATGCATCATCCTCACGAAGCATGGTCGAGAGATGAGTCAAGCGGTAATGACGCCCGTACAGGCCATCACCCATGACCCGACGGTTGCGACCAACGAAGTAAGAGTCGTTGAGGTGAGATTCGAGTTCTTCGAGTTTAAAAAAACTGATGTACACACGCAGCAGTGAAACAATAAAAACCAGGGCAAGAAAGCCGATCAGAATGGCTGTGTAGAGTAGTTTCAGGTCACTCATCGGGTTTGAAATTGTCGCACGCAAAGATACAAAACCACTCCAAAGCAACAGTAATCCAGCGCTGACGACCGCAATCCGCATCAGTTTTTTTGGAGTTTCAGCCCACTTTTTCAGGCGCTCCGGCAAGATTTCAGCCTCCATAAACGCATACGAGTCCAACATCTGATGTTGATAGAAACTACCCCTTAAAGCGCCAACCAACCTAAGTCTGTTCATCCTTCCAAACGGGCCGTTACCCGCCGTGTTTCGGTTGATACTCACCAGATGAGACGCGTTGAAGTGACTTTCAATTTGGTCGAGTTTGAAATAGGCGGCGTACAGCAGGATTACCTGACTGGTAAAAACCAGTAGAAAAATGATCGCAGTAAGAACAAGCACGATATTTTTAGCGTCACTCATCATCATGCCCCGGAATTAAAAAACTTCATGCTCGCTTATGGCGATACGCCCTCGAAAAAACCTCCACCACAGACTTAACTCAGTAGGCCGGTATATTTTCCCCAGCCCCATAAAGCCACCATAAAAACAATGAAAAACGTTGCGATATGAAATGGAACATTGACCCACAACCTAAGTCCAGCAGGAAATTGTGCTATATCCGAGATCGCCAGCGGGTCAGTTCGCTGCAGGAATGACGTGCTGGCGCAAAGCAATCCGCTGATTCGGCTCAAGCGCATTAATCTGCTAATGGGTCCACTGCCCGTCAAATGATCGTTTTCTAAAACAGCGGAATTCTTAAGAAGTTTTTCAATTTCGTCCAGTTTGAAGAGCGCCACATAAAACATAACGATCAAATTTATAAGCATAAAACCCAATAAAAGTAGGGCGCATGCTCCATACAGCATCTTTTCTTGGCTCATGGAGTTGTTACCTCGTAGATCAATTCTCCACCAGCCTCTCCAAACTTCGCCCCGATATTTCCTCCAACTGATGCTGTGCCCCCGCTGAGAATTAACGCGCAAACAACACCGCCTAAGCCGCGGGTCTTCAAAGCAATACCGGCGCAGTACTTCAAGGTGATTTTTCCCGTCACAACTCCTGCGGTAACACCGCCAATTACGTTACCAGACAGCTTACCGCCCTCGGAAAATTGCACCTGCCTGCAGTCTTCAGCACTTCCTGTACGGCAAACTTCGTTGATACGCATGGTAGCCGCACCTGCTGCAAGCCCTATTCCTACATAGCCTCCCGCCTTCATAAACTTGGCAGCCTTCGCCACACCATCAATGTTAGAGGCGTAGCCGGGTAACTGTGTCGGTGCCCCTGCCTTGTTCCAATGATGAATCGCTCTACGAGTAGAAAGGCCCAAGGCACGCTTGAGCTTGGGATGATCCGGGATACCGGTGCCTTTGCGTACAAGCCCCCCCAGACCAGCATCGAGTTTGGCCATCAACCGCCTGCGCCGGGAAAAAAACTCAGGGGAATGCAAATGTCCGCGTTCACGGAATTGCTGTTGATGCAACCCATCAAGTTCTTTCAGGGTCGTTTTCAGGCTCTCCAGGTGCTGACCGATCATGAACGACGCCACGCCTAACGATCCCGCCGACACCTCCAAAAACGGCTCGATCACTTCATGATGCTCGACTAAAAACGATGCCTCTTCATCACTCAGATCCTTCAATGCTTCGTTCACCTTCTCCGCCGCGATCATCATTTGCGCCTCTTCGCGACGGCACATGTAATGCCGCGAGTCGCTGAAGATCACCATCTGCCCCGGCTTCACCCGCTCGCCGAGATGCCGATTGAGCGAGCGGAATTCCCGGCGCAGCGCATCGTTTGGCGGGTTTTCGTACAACGAGCGCTCAAGGGCTTCGAGAGTCATGGGGCGCTGGATGATGTGGAAGCCGGACTCAGCCGGTTTAGGCAGGGCGAAGGCGTGTTCTTCGACCAAATGTTGTGCGGGTGGTGGCTCAGGTTTGGGCTTGAAGGCATTCCATGAAGCACCGCCATTATCGGGATCGATTCGGGGCTTCACCATGACCCAATCACCGTTGCTAACGGCATTGATGAGTTTTTGCTGGTTGGCGGCCTGCATGTAGTTAGAGCGGTTAGCGCTGACCGCGCTTAGTAGGTCGTCGAAGCCTTGCAGGTCGTAGGGATAGTTCAGGGCCTGGCGCAAGTCGGCGACGGCTTGGTGGCTGTCTAGCACTTGGCCGTGTTGGCTGGTGAGTTGGTTTTGGGGGATGAGTCTGGTCACGCTCGTGTCCCGTTCCTTGGAAACGTGAGACTTTGGCGAGAGGACTCAAGGAGAGAAGCCGGGCGAATCGTTTTTGCGTGTAGGGGAAGTCCGAGTTTTTTGATGGTGATGCTGGAGCTGCCGAAGGCTGCGATTTTTTGATCTTTACGTCATTGATCGCGCCGTAAGATCAAAAGATCGTCCGAACGCGGCCCGAGCCTTCGGCAGCTCCTACAGATGGGGTGATTTTTGAGGGCATTTCCGACAAGTTTTGACGGTTGTTGCGTCGGAAGCGAAGTGGGTAGGCTTTGTGGGTCGCTGCCAAATCAGCGATCAGGTCTGGAAAACCTGGCAAACACTTACTACAGCTCATGGCATACTGCGGCGCTTTTTTTGCACGCAATCCTTGTTATGGCGGCTGTGCGCGGGAGACCTTCGGGTCTGCCGGGTTTTGGTGGGTGTTCCGGTTTTTCCAGTCCGCGCACAGCTGCCACCCTTTCGTCTGGAAAACGAAAGATGGCAGTTCCACTTCATCTGCCAATGAGTAACTTCCGCATGATTAAAGAAACACCGAACCCTCCGGAAACCGACGACGTTTCGCCCTACGAATCTCTCGATTCCAAAAAACTCAACGAAGCCGCCGAACGCGCGCTCGACCACTACCTCAAGCCCACTCCGAAAAAACCAGAAGGCCGCAAGCCAAGCAGGATGTTTCAGGTTGCGCCGGACATGGACAACGAAAGCCTGCTGGCCCATGTCTGCGAATCCCTGGCCTCGGCCAGCGTCATGACCAGCGACATCGCAGCCTATGTAGACGCCCCGCAGCGGCACACGCTCCTGGCGATTCAGCAGGTCATCATGTTGGCCGAGCTGGCAGTGAACCGAGTGCTGGATAACGTCGACGTACCGAAGCCTGCGCCACACAGCTGACCCCCTGTAGGAGCGAGGCTTGCCCGCGAAGGCTTTCCAGCATTCAACATTTACGCCGCCTGACACACCGCTTTCGCGAGCAAGCTCTGCTCCTACAGTTGAACGGGTTCATCTATGGGTGATTGGCCGGCAGTCAGGCGGCCTTCGCGGGCAAGTCGGATCGCCGCACCGCTCGCTCCCACAATTTTGGATGGCGTACACCCGGGCAATCCGAGCACTCGCATAATGTCCGCGAAGAATGTTAGCTTGCTTGGCAATCTCCACGCCCGACGAGCCCCTCTCCAATGAAAAAAACCGTCCTCGCCTTCAGCCGCATCACCCCGCCCATGATCGAACGCCTGCAACAGGATTTCGATGTGATCGTGCCGAACCCGAAAAACGGCGACATCGCCGCCCAGTTCACCGAAGCCCTACCCCACGCTCACGGCCTGATCGGCGTTGGCCGCAAACTCGGTCGCGCACAACTGGAAAACGCCAGCAAACTGGAAGTGGTCTCCAGCGTCTCCGTCGGCTACGACAACTACGACCTCGCCTACTTCAACGAACGCGGGATCATGCTCACCAACACCCCCGACGTACTCACCGAAAGCACCGCTGATCTGGCCTTCGCCCTGCTGATGAGCAGCGCCCGCCGCGTCGCCGAGCTGGACGCCTGGACCAAGGCTGGCCAATGGCAAGCCACCGTCGGCGCACCGTTGTTCGGCAGCGATGTGCATGGCAAAACCTTAGGCATCGTCGGCATGGGCAACATCGGCGCGGCCATCGCCCGCCGAGGTCGACTGGGTTTCAACATGCCGATCATCTACAGCGGCAACAGTCGCAAGACCGCACTGGAACAGGAACTCGGCGCACAGTTTCGTAGCCTCGATCAGTTGCTGGCCGAAGCCGATTTCGTTTGCCTGGTGGTGCCGCTCAGCGACAAGACCCGTCACTTGATCAGTCACCGCGAACTGGCGTTGATGAAACCGAGCGCCATTCTGGTGAACATCGCCCGCGGCCCGGTGGTGGACGAACCGGCGCTGATCGAAGCGCTGCAAAACAACCGGATTCGTGGCGCCGGGCTGGATGTTTACGAAAAAGAACCACTGACCGAATCACCGCTGTTCCAACTGAAAAACGCCGTGACCTTGCCGCACATCGGCTCGGCCACGCACGAAACCCGTGACGCCATGGCCAACCGTGCGTTAGCCAACTTGCGCAGTGCTTTGTTGGGTGAGCGACCGCAGGATCTGGTGAACCCACAAGTGTGGAAAGGCTGATCAAAACGGGCAGGTATTTTAAACGCCTGCCCTTTCGATACACAACTTGCAATTCAGTCTGCCGCCGAAAAACAGATACACACTATAGACTCTCCACTACTTAGCTGCTTACGGAGCCTACTTATGGAGAACCCTCATGTTGAACCACCTGACAACCGACCAGATCATCAGATACAGCAAAGTAATATTGATGGCGTATATCAGTTTTTTTGGTCTGCTGGTGATGTATAGCAACTTCACTGACTATGCAACTAACTACGAATATGTCGCTCACGTCCTAAGCATGGACACGGCTCAAAACAACGAAAAAAACAGCTATCGGGCAATCACCTCCCCCCTGTTTCACCACCGTATTTACTGGCTTATCATTACCCTCGAAGTGACGTATACCGTTTATTGCCTAATGGGTACTTATCAGCTTTTCCGGAACATTCACGCCTCAGCCAAAAAGTTTCACGAGGCTAAAAAATTCTCCATTATCGGCTTATTGATCGGTTTATTTATTTATTACGTCTGCCTGCAAGTCGTTGGTGTCGAATGGTTCAACATGGACAAATCACAAACATGGAACGCCAAAGACTGGGCTCGGCATATTGTTGATTTTATGTTGCCACTATTAATGTATGTGACGCTGAAGATCGAGCGCTGAGTCCGCCCGCGTTCGACCATTGTTCAGCTCAAGCCAACTTACCGCTCCCCTGCACCATCGGTGCCTTGGGCTTACGAAACACCAGCACGTTGCCCAACATCACCAGCACCAACCCGATCAACGCCGGCGACGTCCATTGATAACCCTCGGCATACGCGGACACATTCAGCGCGACCACGGGGAACAACACGGTGCAATACGCCGCCCGCTCCGGCCCCATGCGCCCGACCAGCGTCAGGTAGGCGGTGAAGCCGATCACCGAGCCCGGAATCACCAGGTACAGCAACGAGCCGATGTATCGGGCGTTCCATTCCATGTCGAACGGGATACCTTTGACCAGGCACCACACCGACAACATCGCTGCGCCATAAGCCATGCCCCAGGCATTGGTGGTCAGGGGTTTCAGGCCGGCCCTCTGCTGCAGACTCGACAGCATGTTGCCCGCAGAGAAGCACAAGGTTCCGAGCAACGCCAGAGCCAACCCGAGCAAGGTTTCCGGGCTGGCGGTATGACCGGCCAGCTCCGGCCAGAACAACAGACCAAGACCGAGCAAGCCCAACGCGCCGCCCATCAACACGTTGCGGGCGATTTTCTGGCCGAAGAACACCCGCGCATTGAAGGCGTTCCACAACGTGGCGGTGGAAAACACCACGGCGACCAGACCGCTGGGGATCCACTGGCTGGCGGTGAGGAAGCACATGAAATTGATACAGAACAGACACAGCCCCTGCGCCAGGCAAATCAGATGCCCACGACGGTTCATCACTTGCAGACGCCGGCTAAGCAGCAACATCACGAACAGCACCAGCGCGGCGAGGCCGAAGCGATAGACGATCGACACCGGAATCGCCACCACGCCCAATTGCCATTTCAAGGCAATCCAGGTGGTACCCCAGATCAACACGGTCAGCAGGTATAACGAGAGGTTCATGGTGAAGACTCCTGAATAGGCCTTCAGTGTCCGGCGCGACACCCTTTTGCACTTGCATAAACTTGCGTTTTTGTCGGTCGGCAGGCTGGCAGGCCAGCGTCTACGGAGTAGGATGCAAGGCGTTGGAGAGAACCGATCATGGCCGCACTGGAAACGTTGCAAGTCTTTCAAGCCCTCAACCGCTCGCCCAATGCTCGCCTGGAGCACAGCGCCGAGCTCGGTGACGGCATGGCTGCGGCTTTGTGGAGCAACCACCATGACGCCCAGGACTACGAAGCGCCGAGCCATCACACTTTGTCGTGCTACATCGCCGGCGGCACCGGCACCTTTCGCCGCGACCAGCCCGGCACCAAGGGCGGCCCGGACAAGCTGTGCATTCTGCCGGCCGACCATCAGTCAGGCTGGGTGATCAACGGCGACATTCGCCTGGCCCACCTGTATTTCAGCCCCGAACAATTTGCCCTTGGTTGCGTCACGTTGCTGGATCGCGAGCCACGGGAATTGCAGTTGCGCGAGCGCACGTTCCTCGAAGACCCGCAGCAAGTACGGCACTTTCGGCAGTTAATCAGCCTCAACTGGGACGAACCCGGCGAACGCCTGCTCACCAGCAGCCTGGCCCACGAGATGCTCAGCCACGCCTTGCTCAGCCAGGTTGGTGTGCGTCAGGGCTTGCGCCTCAAGGGTGGATTGGCGGCGCATCAGCGGCGGCAACTGGTGGAGTTCATCGACAGTCAGTTGGCGGAGGCGATCAGCCTTGGGCAATTGGCGAGCTTGTGCGCGCTGTCGGAATATCACTTTGCGCGGATGTTTCGTGTGAGCTTCGGCTTGCCACCGCATCAGTATGTGTTGGCGCGGCGTCTGAGCCGCGCGCGGGAGTTGTTGCGCGCATCGTCGCAGCCGTTGGGGGAGATTGCGCTGGCGTGCGGGTTTGCCAGTGCGAGCCATTTCACCAACCGGTTTCGACAGGCGTTGGGTGGGACGCCTGGGGAGTATCGGCAGGCGTTTTTGCGGTAAAACAAAATCAAAAGATCGCAGCCTTCGGCAGCTCCTGCAGGAGCATGCGTAGGCTGCGATCTTTTGCAGGCTGACCCGTTTGGTGGTGGGGCCCCGCTGGATGCTGAAACAAGAACGGGCCTGCATAAGCAGGCCCGTTTTTCTAGGTGGAAAGAAAGTGGAAAGGTAAAAAGTGAATCAGGCCTCAGCCGTTTTGTGCAGCCTGTTCGTTCTCGAGAAACTCGTCTTCCAGCAGCGCATCGGCAGTAGGCCTTTCGAACGGCACCACAGCGGCACGTGGTTTGCCCCGCAGTTTGCCGAACAGATGTTCAAGCGCATGTTCGAGTTTTTCGGCCGCACCGTCGATCGCCAGTTCCAGGTTAGCGGCTTTATGGGTGACAGAAATCGGTTGGTGGCCTTTTGGCCGCGCTTCCAGCTGGCAGCGTATATCGTGGGGACCGGGCTTGTCGCCGTTCTCGTCCCGCAGATGGACCTCGACGCGGGTCAGGTCCTCCTCATAACGTTCGAGCGTGCTCTCAATGGTAGTACGTACCCACTCCTCCAGTCGGATGCTGCTTTGAATATGGTTATCGCTATTGACTTGGATTTGCATAGTTCCATCCCTTATTTCAGCTAGCTCGCGAGAGGCCCTTCGGCTGGCCCTTGGGCTTCATCACCGTGACCTCTTGGTTACACAATCGGTGTGTGCGCGGAACATTTCAACCCCTAAAAAAAGATAAATATTCATACGCAAAAAAAGCCGGACAACGAGCAAAAGCGCTGTTAATGTCGGGAGTTGGGTCGGCCCTGTCTTCAGTCACAAATGGTCACATCTGCCGCGCCCCCCAGCGGATGCAGGTCACGAAAAATCCCCGCCTCTTCCACCAGCCAGTCATGCACCGCGCGCACGCCCGGATGGCTCAGCGCACCCGGCGCGTAGAGCAGCACGTAGCGCTTGTGATTAGGCACCGCTAGGCCAAACGGCACGATCAGCGTGCCCCGTTCCAGCTCATCGTTAAGCAGCGTTCGCCGCGCAATCGCCACGCCCATCCCGGCAATCGCCGCTTCGATGGTCAGGTGATTGCGGTTGAAGGTGTGCCCGCGCCGCACGTCCGCGCCTTCGAAACCGATGGCATTGAGGTAAAACTCCCATTCCGCGTACTCGTAGCTACCGCGCCACGCGGTGATGTCATGCAACAACGGGAAGTGCATCAAGTCTGCCGGGCCGTGCAGCGGCGGCCGCCCTCGCAACAAGCTCGGGGCGCACACCGGAAATATCTGCTCGTCGAGCAAGGCTGTGGATAACAATCCGGGATAGCTGCCGTCATTCAGATCGATCGCCAGGTCGAAATCTCCCTCGTGCAACGGCACGCTGCTGTCCTCCGCCACCAGGCGCAATTGAATGTCCGGAAAACGCTGCTGCAAACGTGGCAAACGCGGAGTCAGCCATTTGCTCAGGAACGAGGGAATCGAACGCACCCGCAAAATCCCGCTGATCATTCCCGCATCCAGTCGTCGCAATTCTGCATCGATACTGCCGTAAGCCTCGTTGACCGTAATGGCCAGGCGCTGGCCTTGCGCACTCAATTCCACTCCACGGGCGCGACGGTGAAACAGGCGAAAACCCAGCCGCTCTTCCAGTTGCCGAATTTGCTGACTGACCGCACCCGGCGTGATGTGCAGTTCTTCGGCACAACGGGTGAACGACAGGTGCCGCGCGGCACAGGAAAACACGTGCAGCCAGACATAAGTCTGGGCGTGCAATTGACGACTCATCGTTTAGTCCTGCTAAAGGCTGTCTTAGGAAGTTTCGTTGGTCACGTAGGACCGAGGTAGGCAGTATCGCCGACATTGCGCTTGGCCTACAAAAATGGCGGCGATTTCTCTTCCATTGCTTGTATAGGCTTTAGCATGGCTATCAGTGTTTTCGATCTCTTCAAAGTCGGCATCGGTCCGTCCAGTTCCCACACCGTTGGCCCGATGCGTGCCGCGGCGACCTTCGCCCAAGCCCTGATCGATCAGGCTTTGCTGGACGACGTACGACGAGTAGAAGTCCGCCTTTATGGCTCGCTGTCGGCCACCGGCGTCGGCCATGCCACCGACCGCGCCTGTGTCATGGGCTTGATGGGGGAATGGCCGGACAGCATCGACCCGACCACCATCGATTCGCGCATCCAGCACCTGCGGGAAACCAGCAAGCTGTCCCTGGCCGGCAAAGCGACCATCGCCTTCAACTGGCAGCACGATCTTCTGCTGCTCGACGAGAGCCTGCCCTACCACCCGAACGCCATGTCCCTGACAGCCTTCGGCGAAACCGGAGAGCTGTTCGAGCAGACGTACTACTCGGTGGGCGGCGGTTTCATCATCGAAGCGGCCGAAGCCGAGTCCGGCGTTGCGCCGGCCAGCGACGTCGTGCTGCCGTACGATTTCTCCAGCGCCGCCGAATTGCTCAAGCTCTGCAAGCTGCACGGTCTACGGGTGTCCGAGCTGATGATGGCCAATGAATTGGCCTGGCGCAGCGAAATCGAAGTCCGTCAGGGCCTGTTGCACATCTGGTCGGTGATGCGCGAGTGCGTCGAGCAAGGCTTGCGTCACGAAGGCATCCTTCCCGGCGGTCTGAATGTTCCGCGCCGCGCCGCGAAATTGCATCGCAGCCTGTTGGAAATCGGCAAACCGAACGTCATCAGCTCCACCCTGTCGGCCATGGAGTGGGTGAACCTGTTCGCCCTCGCCGTGAACGAAGAAAACGCCGCGGGCGGACGGATGGTCACCGCGCCTACAAACGGGGCGGCGGGGATCATCCCGGCGGTGCTGCACTACTACATGAAATTCAACCCGGACGCGTCGGACGATGACGTCGTGGCGTTCTTTTTGGGCGCGGCTGCTGTAGGCATTCTCTGCAAGAAAAACGCCTCGATCTCCGGCGCCGAAGTCGGCTGCCAGGGTGAGGTCGGTTCGGCCTGCGCCATGGCCGCCGCCGGCTTGGCCGACGTGCTCGGCGCCACCCCGGAGCAACTGGAAAACGCCGCTGAAATCGGCCTGGAACACAACCTCGGCCTGACCTGCGATCCGGTCGGCGGTCTGGTGCAAGTGCCGTGCATCGAGCGCAACGCGATTGCCGCGGTGAAGGCGATCAACGCCACGCAAATGGCCCTGCGCGGTGACGGCAAGCACTTCATTTCCCTGGACCGGGTGATCCGCACCATGCGCGATACCGGTGCCGACATGCACGACAAATACAAAGAAACTTCACGGGGCGGCTTGGCTGTCAGCTGGGTGGAATGCTGAGGAGCATCTCCTGACCGTCTGCAATACGTGAGCCCGAGTAAAAACAATAACGAGGCGAAAACGATGACCGAAATACGTACACCTGCTGCCGATAATCCCGCTGTAGACCTCACACGCAATAACGAAATAACCCACAAAGGCTGGAGTAAACACGATACCACCTGGATGCTCGGCCTCTATGGCACAGCAATTGGCGCCGGCACGCTGTTTTTGCCGATCAACGCCGGCGTGGGTGGTTTCTGGCCGCTGCTGATCCTGGCAGTGCTGGCATTTCCGATGACATTCTTTGCTCACCGCGGCCTGACTCGTTTCGTGTTGTCCGGCCGTTCCGGGGACATCACTGAAGTGGTGGAAGAACACTTCGGCATCGGTGCCGGCAAGCTGATCACGCTGCTGTATTTCTTCGCGATTTTCCCGATTCTGCTGGTGTACAGCGTGGCGCTGACCAATACCCTGAGCAGCCTCATGGAGCACCAGTTGCACATGACGCCACCGCCTCGGGCGATCCTGTCACTGGGGCTGATTCTAGGCCTGATGGCCATCGTCCGTTGTGGCCAGGGCGTCATCGTCAAATGCATGAGTGTGCTGGTTTACCCGTTCGTCGCGGCATTGCTGCTGCTGGGCATCAGCCTGATCCCGAACTGGAACGGCGCGTTCTTCGCCACCGCCAGTGAAGGCATGCCGCTGCCGCTGTTCTTCAAGACCTTGTGGCTGGCGATCCCGGTGATGGTGTTCTCGTTCAACCATTCGCCGATCATTTCGGCCTTCGCCGTCGATCAGAAGCAACGTTACGGCAAGCAAGCCGAACGCAAAAGCAGCGGCATTCTGGCGATCGCTCACGCCATGATGGTCGTCACGGTTATGTTCTTTTGCTTCAGCTGCGTGCTGGCGTTGTCCCCGGCTGATTTGGCCGCGGCGAAGGCGCAGAACATTTCGATCCTGTCGTACCTGGCCAACCACTTCCAGACACCGGTCATCGCTTACGCCGCGCCGCTGATTGCGCTGGTGGCAATCACCAAATCCTTCCTGGGCCATTACATCGGCGCCAGCGAAGGCTTTCAGGGCCTGATCGTGAAAAGCCTGCGTGGCCGTGGTCGAGCCGTCTCTGCCAGCTGGCTGAACCGCCTTACTGCACTGTTCATGATCCTCAGTTGCTGGGCCGTGGCGACCTTCAACCCGAGCATCCTGGGCATGATCGAAACCCTCGGCGGGCCGATCATCGCCTGCCTGTTGTTCCTGATGCCGATGTACGCCATTCGCCGCGTGCCGGCCTTGCGCCAGTACTCGGGCCAGGCCTCGAACGTGTTCGTGGTGTTGGTCGGTCTGATTGCACTGTCAGCGATCATCTATTCATTTATGCCCTGAAACGGGCAGGCAAAAAGAAGGCGGGCCAGAGTGCCCGCCGTTTTTTTGCCGTAAACATTGTCCGACAGTTTTTCCGGCATGCCCCTTGCTATCTCCCTTGTGCGGCACGGAAGAAAGCGCATGAACATGGAAGGCCGGTGGTCTGGTATTGCGAACTAATCCCGATCATGGCCGTCAACAACTGCACGTTCAATCAGGCGGTGACGCATTATGGACAACCCTTTTCAGCTCATCACCGATGCTTTTGCAGCGGATTATCAAATCAACCTGAGCATCCAGGGCCTGGACGGCAGCATCATGCTGACCCTCTCCAACGCTGGCCGTGTGGTGGCCAAACGGATGATCAGCGCCGAACAACGCAATGACCCCAAGCGCCTCAAACGCCTGGTACAAAGCATTCAGTTCGGCATCGCCATCGAACAGGGTGAATGTGCCGTGGCCATCCTCGAAGCCATGACCGACGGCGACAACCGTAAGCTGCCGCCGCCACAGGCCAAAGCCCGGCCCCGACCTGAAATCGGGTTTTAGAGCTCGCCCTTCTCCACTTCGGGATGTTCACCGGAACCCGCACCGATCTTGCGCTGCGGGTGTTCGATCTTCACCGAAGGAAATTGCGACGAGGCGTAACGCACCACCAGAATCGAAAACGCCAGCAGCAGAATCCCGCCGCACAGGTAGATGATCCCCAGGTCCGGCGGATTGTGGTGCGAGACGTTGGAGATCAGCAGCCGTGTCAACGCGGTGATCGCCACGTAGATCAGGAAGCGCACTGGCATGTGGTTGGTCTTGAAGTAAATCCCGACCATCGCCCCCAGTTCCAGGTAGATGAACAACAACAGGATGTCATCGATCTTGATGTGCCCCTGTTCCAGCATCCCGAGAAACTCCATGACCGCCGCCCAGGCAGTCACCGCACCGATGGCGAACAGCGCCAGGTAGTGGAAGGTCTCGACGAACAGGTTGCCCAGGGACTCGGCCAGTTGGTGTACGTTCTGCCGCAGGTTCTCGGCCCAGTTTATTTTCACGATGGTTATTCCTTAGCTCGGTTCGAGCGGATGATGCGGGTTGGACGTGACGGTTGTTCTGCATGCAGAAAAAAGGCCAGGGACTGTTGGGTGAGATGATGGCTGCGTGATATGAGGCACGTTGGCGGTGTCTGGACGGGCGCCTTCGCGAGCAAGCCCGCTCCCACAAGGAACAACGCATATCCTGGCGGGTGCGGGCTTGCTCGCGAATGGGGACGACACGGTCCACCTGACAAACCCCGAATCCGGTCTACATTAAAAAGCCACTACCCAAAGCTCAGGGATTCGCTTATCCTTTTCGCTGTATATAGATACAGTAGTCGCAAAGACAACTAAATGTGAAGGCATGTGAGGTGGTGAATGGCCGTCGAAGTGGTATACCGCAGCAGCCGAGATCTGGAGCGCTTGTTCATGGATAAAGCCGAAGCTGACCGTCATGACAAAATGCTCGAACTGGCCGAATTGCTGGCTGAAGTGTTGCAAAAAGCCGTTCCGTCCCTGACCGAGCAGCAAGTGGAAGAAGCCGGGATCTACATGGCGAAGAACCGCGATGTGTTCGCCAAGGCGTTCAAGAGCCAACCGGACGCGCTGTCCGAATTGCTCAACGTGCCGGCTGAAGTCGCTAAACCTGTTGAAGTGGCTGCACCTGTTGAAGTGGAGCAAGCTGAGCCGACCAAGCCAGCCAAAGCCGCCAAGACGCCGAAGTAAGCAATGCCCGAATTGAATAGGCCCTGAGTCCAATGGCTCAGGGCCTTTTTCATGCCCGCAGAAAATCAGGCGTCAGGTTGCTCCAGTGCGTCGACCAACGCCTTGAAAAACCGCGCCGCCTCGCCGCCGGTGACCACGCGGTGATCGAAGGTCAGGGACAGCGGCAGGATCGGATGCACCGCCACCGCCCCCTCGACCGCCACCGGCTCATCGCGGATCGCCCCGGCGGCGAGGATCGCCACTTGCGGCGGCACCACCACCGGGTTGGCGTAGCGACCGAACAAGGTGCCGAAATTCGACAGGGTCAGGGTCGCGCCCATCATCTCCTGGGGCGGAATCGAGCGCGCCTGCACATCGGCGCGCAGGCGCATCACACCTTCTTTCAAATCCGCCGACGTGCGATTGCCGACATCACGCAGCACCGGCACGAACAAGCCGTCCGGCGTATCCACGGCAATGCCCAGATCGAGCCGTTCATGTTGTTTGAGCAATTGGGTTTTGCCATCGAAGGCGCTATTGAGCACTGGCTCCACGGCGCAGGCCGCCGCCATGGCCTTGGCCAGACGAATCAGCGGTTCTCGCGCCTGCCCCCAGCGATGCAGATCGGCATCGCCGAAAATCGTCACCGGCACCACTTCGGCATGGGACCTGGCCATGTTCAGCGCCATGCTGCGCCGTACACCGCGCAGCTTCTCACCGCCGAAACGCTCACGCTCCGCCTGGGCCGCATTTTCCACATCGCTGCGGGTGATCTGGCCGTCCTGGCCGGAGCCGACCAAGGCGCTCAGTTCAACGCCCAGTTGTCGCGCCAATTGACGCACCGCCGGCGTGGCGCGGTTCGCCAGGTATTCGCGGGTCGAAGGTGCGGTGCCGATAAAAAACGCATCTTCCTGATTCGTGCCGCCGCCCTCAAGCCGTCCGACCACGGTGCCCGCGTCCGCTTCGCCTTCGTAACCGAGCAACGGCTCACCCACATGCAGGATGTCGCCCTCGCCGCCGAAGGTTTTCGCCACCACGCCGTCGTAGGGCGCGGGAATGTCCACCAGCGCCTTGGCGGTTTCCACCGACACCAGCAATTGGTCAGCCTTGACGGTATCGCCGACCTTGACGTGCCAGCGGACGATTTCCGCCTCCTGCAAACCTTCGCCCAGATCCGGCAGTTTGAAATATTTCATCGCAACCTCCTCGGCCTCTGGCGTTTCTTCAGAGGCGTCTTCAGGCGTGGCGCAGCACGATGTCACAGGCATGAAGAATGTCTTCGACGCCGGGCATGTACAGCAATTCCAGTCGATACAGCGGTGGCGGAATGTCCGGTGCGGTGACTCGCTGGATCGGTGCCTGCAACTGTAGAAACACCCGTTCGTAGAGACTGGCGGCGATTTCCGCGCCGACCCCGCAGGAGCGCGGCGCCTCATGCACGATCACGCAGCGACCGGTCTTGCGCACCGAGGCCTCCATCGTGTCGAGGTCCAACGGTTTGATACTGGCGACATCGATCACTTCCGCCGAGATGCCCTGCTCGGCCAACGCTGTGGCAGCTTGCAGGGTTTCCATCACACTGGCCCCCCAACTGATCAAGGTGATGTCGCTGCCTTCGCGCAGGGTGAAACAGCTGTCCAGCGGCAGGCGTTTGCCGTCATCCAACAACGGTTGCGGGTTCATGCGATAGAGTCGGGTCGGTTCGAGAAAGATCACCGGGTCCGGGTCGTCGATGGCCGCGAGCAACAAACCATAGGCCCGGGCCGGCGAGGACGGGATCACCACCCGCAACCCCGGAATGTGCGCGAACAGTGCTTCGGTGCTTTCGCTGTGATGTTCCGGCGCACGAATCCCAGCGCCCATCGGCGAGCGCAGCACCATCGGGCAAGTGAGCCTCCCGCGCGTGCGGTTGCGCAGGCGGCTGGCGTGGGACACCAGGTGCTCCATGGTGGCGTAGATAAACCCCATGAACTGGATTTCCACCACCGGTTTCAAGCCTTGGGCCGCCATGCCCACTGCCAGCCCGCTGATCATGGTTTCGGCCAGCGGCGAATCGATTACCCGCTTGAAACCAAAGCTGTCGCGCAGGCCCAGCGTGGCGCGAAACACGCCACCGTTCACCCCGACGTCTTCACCGAGGACGATAACGTTCTCGTCCTCGCGCATGGCCCGATGCAACGCCAGATTCACGGCCTCCAGCAGCGTTACCTTACCGTTACTCATGGCCCGAACCTCCCGTCCGGCGCGCCACTCGTTCGAGGAAGTCTTCACGCTGCTCGGCCAGGGCTGGCGGCCACTGGGCGTAGACATGATCGATCACTGATGCCGGCGCCTGCAGGCCCGCCGCTTCGAAGTTATCCACAGCGACCTGCACCAACCCCTGGCATTCGCTGATCAGCGCCTGCTCGCGGCTTTCATCCCACACGCCCTGCCCGACCATGAAACGCTGCAGACGTTTGATCGGTTCTTCGAGCCAGGCTTGCTTGACTTCGTCCGCCGACCGGTAGCGTGTGGCATCGTCGGCCGTGGTGTGATCGCCGAGGCGATAGCTCAAGCATTCGAGCAACACCGGGCCTTTGCCGTGGCGCGCCCGTTCGAGGGCCGCTTGCACGCGGTCATACACGGCGAGTATGTCATTGCCGTCGACCTGCTCGCCGTGGAACCCGGCGCCAATGGCTTTCTGCGCCAACGTGGGAGCGCCGCACTGAATGCGTCGCGGTACCGAGATCGCCCATTGGTTGTTGTTGACCATGAACACCACCGGCAACTGCCAGGCGCCAGCGACATTGAGGGCCTCGAGAAAATCACCTTTGCTGGTGCCGCCATCGCCGCAAGTGGTGACGGCGACCCGATGCTCGCCACGGATCTTGAATGCGCTGGCAACACCGCAGGCATGCAGGGCCTGGGTGGCGATCGGCACACAGATCGGGAAATCCTGCGCCACCGCCGGGTCGACAAAGTCGCTGCCACGCTCATCGCCGCCCCAATACAACAGGATTTCTTCCATGCGCACGCCACGCATCAGTTGCACGGCGGTGTCGCGGTAATACGGGATCAGCACGTCTTCGGCGTGCATCAGGCTGCCGACCGCAACGCCAATGGCTTCCTGGCCCAAAGTCGGCGCATAGGTGCCGATGCGCCCGGTGCGTTGCAGGGCGACCGCTTTCTGGTCAAAAAGGCGGGTCATGACCATCTGCCGATACAAGCGCGTCAACAGATTGAAGTCGTCGGCCCAGGCAGGAAGATCGCAGAGCACCTGGCCGTCAGGGGATAAAAAACGGGTGTAGGGCAGCTCAACCTTGTGAAGCATCACAGGGCTCCTGGCACGCGGGGTCGGCGTGCGATTATCAGGCCCGACGTTTGTGGCGCAGGGCTTGGGGAGCAAGTTGGCCGGATAAGCACTCACTCCTTCATCGGTTCAAAACTTTTCACCGGTACAGCATCACCGGTACAACACTTTCTCCGCCAACTCATCCGCGACCCTGGCCGGAGAACGTTTTTCCGCCTGGGCATGGGCAAAGACTTCGGTCAGCCGTGAACTGATTTTCGACAGGTGCGCGGTGATGGTCGTCAGCTCTTCCCCACGGTGTTTGAGCGACACGTAGATCAGCCCGCCGGCGTTGATCACGTAATCCGGCGCATACAGAATGCCCCGGCGTTCCAGCTGATCGGCGACTTCCAGATGGGTCAGTTGGTTGTTGGCCGAACCTGCGACCGCCGAGCAGCGCAACTGCGTCACGCTGGTCCTGTTAAGCACACCGCCCAAGCCACAAGGCGCGAGAATGTCGCAAGGGGTGCTGAGCAGCGCTTCGTTGGCGATCGGATGAGCGCCCAACTGCTCCATGGCCAGTTGTACTTTGCCGTGATCGATGTCGCTGACCAACAGCTCGGCGCCAGCCGCGTGCAGCTGTTCGGCCAGGGCATAACCGACATTGCCCAGGCCTTGAATGGCGATGCGCAGTCCTTCCAGATTATCGCTGCCCAAACGGGCCATGGCGGTGCTGCGGATGCCGGCAAACACGCCCATGGCCGCGTGGGGTGCTGGGTCTCCCGCAGCCGTGGTACTGGTGACGAATTGCGTATGTTGGGCGATGCAGTCCATGTCCGCCACCGAGGTGCCGGCGTCGATGGCGGTGATGTAGCGACCGTCGAGCTGATTGATCCAGCGCCCGAACGCTTCGAATACGGCGGCGCGGTTTTCCACATGGGCCGGGCGAATAATCACCGCAACGCCACCGCCCTGAGCCAGGCCAGCCAGGGCCGCCTTGTAACTCATGCCTTGGGCGAGGCGCACGGCATCCTCGATCGCGGATTCATCGCTGGGGTAGGCAAGGTAACGACATCCGCCCAGGGCAGGTCCCAGGCGGCTGTTATGGATGGCAATCACCGCCTTCAACCCGGTGACCGGATCGACGCTCAGGTGCAGCGATTCAAGGCGAGTGCTTTGCATGAGAGCGAACATCGTAGGGCTCCCGAATCACTTCTTGTAGTCGCCAGTATAGGCTTGCGCACAAAAATTGCAGAAGCGCACAGGAATAAGCAGCGCGGCTTTAAAGGTTTTCGGACATAACCTGTTACGGCCTGTGTTCAGCACTGGACGAAAGCCTGCGACGGGGCTAAAACGAGGCATTCCCCGGAGATTTCGATGACCCCGCGCCAACGCTTTTTCGACTGTTTGCAACGATCACCGCCCGCGCTGTTCGAAGCGGCGCTGTGGATCGCCGCCGAACACGATAAAGAGCTGAATATCGAGACCGTGCTGGCGGACTTCAAGGATCTGCAACAACGGGTCAGCTACGGATTACCGATGCTGCCGGTAAATGAGTTGGCGCAACCGTTGTTGCGGCGCATGAATGACCTGGGGTTCGCCCAGGACGACTTCACACCCTTGCGCCCGCAAGTGGCATTGCTCCATAAAGTACTGGAACGCCGGCGCGGCCAGCCGCTGGCGCTGGCGCTGATTGCACTGGAGCTGGCCAGAAGACTGGAGATTCCCATGGTCGGGGTCAACTTCCCCGGGCATTTCCTGCTGCGGGTGCAAGGCGCCGATCACCTGCTCGACCCGTGCGGCGGGCGCCGGCTGTACCCCAACGATTGCCGTGAACTGCTGCAACGCCAGTACGGCCCGAACATGCAGCTCAGCGCCGAGCATTTGCAGACCGCCGAACCTGCGCAGATGCTGCAACGGCTGTCACGCAACCTGCGCCAGTTGTACCTCACGAACGATGACTACATCGACGCCCTGATCGACGCCGAGCGCGTGCTGGAGCTGGGCAATGCCAACGCCTCCGACTACCTGGCCCGGGCCAGCCTCTATCAACGGCTGGACTGCCCGAATGCCGAGCGCTTTGACCTGGAACACGCGCTGCTGCTCTGCGACGACCCAATCCAGCGGATTCGCCTGACTGAACGATTAGGGCACCTGCCGCCCAACGCCATCGTCCATTAATCACCGCCCTTTGTAGGAGCGAGGCTTGCCCGCGAACCTGCCGCATCGGTCTATCAGCAATACCGCGTTATCGCTCTTCGCGGGCAAGTCGGATCGCCGCACCGCTCGCGCCTATGGGACTGTGTACAGTTTTATGGGGTGTCTGGCTGATTCGCCGGATGCGCCTTGATGAACGCCGGATGTTGCGCCGCCAACGCTGCCACTCGACGAATACGCGGGTAGGCGTCCAGTGAAATATTGAAACGCTCGGCCGCATACAGCTGCGGGATCAGGTAAACGTCCGCCAGCCCCGGTTGATCGCCGAAGCAATAACCGGCGTCACCGATCAATTGCTCCACCGTCGCCAACCCTTGGCTGATCCAGTGACCGATCCACTCGACCACCTGCGCCTCATCGTGCCCCAACTGCCGTAACTTATTGAGCACGCTGACGTTGTGCAGCGGGTGAACATCGCAACCAATCACCGCCGCCACGCCACGCTCATGGGCGCGGGCGGCGAGGTCTTTGGACAGCAGCGGCACCTGTGGATAACGTTCTTCCAGGTACTCGATGATCGCCGGTGACTGAATCAGCAATTCGCCTTCGTCGGTGCGCAAGGCCGGCACCCGGCCTTGCGGGTTGATGTCCAGATACGCCGGCTGGCGATGTTCGCCCCCCTGCGGCGCGATCAGGTTGATCGGCAGTGCCTGGTAATCCAGCCCCTTCAACGCCAGCGCAATGCGCACCCGGAAAGACGAGGTCGAACGGTAATAGGTATAGAGTTCCATGAGCCGAACCTCTTAGCGCGCTGGCAGCACTTTGCCGCGGCATTCGCCGAAACCGATGGAGGCAAAACCCTCACGGCTGCAACGTGCCCGCAGGATGATTTCGTCGCCATCCTCGAGGAATTTACGCACCTCGCCCGAGGCCAGCTCGATCGGCTTTTTACCGCCCTCGGTGATTTCCAGCAGGCTGCCGAACTGACCGCTTTCAGGGCCGGACAACGTGCCCGAACCGAACAGGTCGCCGGCCTGCAACTGGCAACCATTGACGCTGTGATGCGCCACCATCTGCGCGACGGTCCAGTACATGTATTTCGTATTGCTGAGAGTCAGGCGATGGGCTGGCAGATTTTGTTCACGCATCGACTCGGTCAGCAGCAACACTTCGAGTTCGATGTCGAAGGCACCGGCCTCCTGATCACGTTTGTCGAACAGGTAAGGCAACGGCTGCGGGTCGCCTTCCGGGCGCGCCGGTTGCGCACGACGGAACGGTTCCAGCGCTTCGGCCGTCACCACCCATGGCGAAATGCTGGTGATGAAACTCTTGGACAGGAACGGCCCCAGCGGCTGGTATTCCCAGGCCTGAATATCGCGCGCCGACCAGTCATTGAGCAGGCAGAAACCGGCGATGTGATCGGCGGCGTCACCGATGGCGATCGAGTCGCCCATGGCATTGCCCGGACCGATCCAGATACCCAGTTCCAGTTCGTAATCCAGGCGTGCGCACGGGCCAAACGTCGGCTCGGTCTGGCCGGCCGGCAGGGTCTGGCCTTTCGGACGCCGCACGTCGGTGCCGGACGGACGAATGGTCGAGGCGCGGCCGTGGTAACCGATCGGCACATACTTGTAGTTCGGCAGCAACGGGTTGTCCGGGCGGAACAGTTTGCCGACATTCTGCGCGTGCTCGATGCCGACATAGAAGTCGGTGTAGTCGTTGATCTTCGCCGGCAGGTGCATCTGGCAATCCGCCGCCAGTGGCAGCAGTTTTGCGCCTTGGGCTTCGATCTTGCCATGCAGGGTGCTGCCTTCTTTAAACAACTCGATCAAGCGTTCACGCAGGGCGACGCGTGCCTCGCGACCCAGCTCGAAAAACGCATTCAGCTGGCCGCCACGGGTGGCTTCGACGGCGGTCCGCGCGGCACCGTCGTCGAACAGCCCGGCATCGAGTGCCGCTCCCAGATCAAAGATATGGTCGCCGATCGCCACGCCACTGCGCGGCGCGCCGCCCTTCACGCTGAACACGCCCAGCGGCAGGTTTTGCAGCGGGAAATCCGCGTGGCCGTTGGCGGAGGCAACCCAGCTACGAGTGATGGAAGTCTGAGTCATGGGTTATCTCCGGGTCGGGTCGAAAGTGGCGGGCAGCGAGGCCCAGCAGGCGTCGTAATTGTTTTGCAGTTGTGGGCAATCCAGGGCGAACCGGCTCGGGCGCAGCACCTGGCTGGTCTCAAACATGAAAGCCATGGTGTTGTCGATTTTAGCCGGCGCCAGTTCAGCGTTGATCGCCTTGGTGCAGGTCTCGCCATCGGGGCCGTGAGCACTCATGCAGCTGTGCAACGAGGCGCCGCCCGGCACGAAACCTTCGGCTTTGGCATCGTACTCGCCCTTGATCAGGCCCATGTATTCGTTCATCAGGTTGCGGTGGAACCACGGCGGACGGAAGGTTTTCTCGGCCACCATCCAGCGTGGCGGGAAGATCACAAAGTCGAGGTTGGCCAGACCGTGCACGCTGGTCGGCGAGGTCAGGACGGTGAAAATCGACGGATCCGGGTGATCGAAACTCACCGTGCCAATGGTGTTGAAGCGACGCAGGTCATATTTGTACGGCACGTTATTGCCGTGCCAGGCGACCACGTTCAGCGGCGAATGATCGAGCTCGCAGCCCCACAACTGGCCGAGGAATTTCTGCACCAGGGTGGTCGGTTGCTTGAGGTTTTCGTAATGCGCCACCGGGGTCAGGAAGTCGCGGGGGTTGGCCAGACCGTTGCTGCCGATCGGCCCCAGGTCCGGCAGGCGCAGTGGCGCGCCGTGGTTTTCGGCGACGTAGCCGCGGGCTTGCGGGTCGAGCAGTTCGACGCGGAATTTCAGCCCGCGAGGCAGCACGGCGATTTCCAGCGGCTCCAGTTCCAGCACGCCCAGTTCGGTGGCGATGCGCAGGCGGCCCAGTTCCGGTACCAGCAGCAGTTCGCCGTCGGCGTTGAAGAACACCCGCTCCATGGAACGGTTGGCGCGGTAGTTATAGATGCTGATCCCGGCCGGTTTATCCGCGCCCGAATTGGCGACCATGCTCACCAGCCCGTCGATGAAATCGGTGGGCTCGGTCGGAATGTCCAAGGGGTTCCAGCGCAGGCGATTGGGGGTCACTTCACCCAACGGACCACCGGCCAGTTGCCGATCCAGTTTGACGAATGCCGGGTGATTGGCCGAAGGCTGAATGCGGTACATCCAGGTCCGGCGTGCTTCGCTGCGGGCCATGGTGAACGCGGTGCCGGAGAACAGCTCGGTGTACAGGCCGTAAGGGGCTTTTTGCGGGGAGTTCTGGCCGACGGGCAGTGCGCCGGGCAACGCTTCGCTGCTGAATTCGTTGCCAAAGCCTGACTGATAAGCCAGCGCTGGCGCCGTTGAATCGAGGTTCATGGAGCCTCCTGAACGGGAGTAGGCAATGGCCAGTTGCTCTGCGATGAGGTCTTGGCACGCCCGGGTTATTTTTATCGTAATTCAATTACGCATAACGTAATTTGATTGGTATTGACCGTCAAGCTATAAAGACGCCCATTCGTCCCGGGATCACACCGCCTCCATGACCAGCGAAAGCAACGGTAAACAGAAAGTCCGCTCGGCCGAAGTCGGCACCGACATCCTCAAGGCCCTCGCCGAGCTGTCGCCCTCGACCTCGTTGTCGCGCTTGGCCGAACACGTGCAGATGCCGGCGAGCAAGGTTCACCGTTATCTACAGGCGTTGATCGCCAGCGGTTTTGCCGAGCAGAACGCGGCCACCAACCATTACGGCCTCGGTCGTGAAGCGCTTAGGGTCGGCCTGGCTGCCCTGAACAGTATGGACGTGCTGAAAGTCGCCGCCCTGCCCTTGGCCGAACTGCGCGACGATCTGAACGAAACCTGTTTTTTGGCGGTGTGGGGTAATCAGGGCGCTACGGTGGTGCACATCGAGCCGGCGGTGCGAGCGGTGACGGTGGTCACGCAATTGGGCTCGGTGTTGCCGTTGCTCAGTTCGTCGACGGGGCTGGTGTTCAGTGCCTACCTGCCACATCGGGAAACCGATGAATTGCGCGAACAGGAAATCACTGTCGATGCCCATCCCCTGGCCGACGAAAAAGCCTATGCCACCCTATGCGAACAGATCCGCGAACGCGGTTTGCATCATGTGCATGGTTTGCTGATGCCCGGCGTGGATGCGTTGTCGGCTCCGGTGTTCAACGCTGTCGGCCAGGTGGCGGCAGTGATGACTATCGTCGGCCCAACCTCGTTGTTCCACGCTGACGAAAACGGCCCGGCGGCACAGCGCTTGCTGGCGGCGACCCGGGCCGTGAGTTGGCGAATGGGGTATCAGCCACCCGCCCTGGTCGATTGATCGTTATCAGAAGCCGAACCCATACAAAGAAAACCCAACACTAACCGAGCATCCCCAACAACTTTGCCTGAGCAACCGCCTGAGTTCTTCGCTCCACCCCCAACTTCACATTAATTCTCCGCGCATGGGTTTTAACGGTGTGCAATGAAATAAATAGAAGATCGGCAATCTGTTGATTGGAATTACCCTGCGCCACTAACTTCAATACTTCTATTTCACGCAGACTCAATTGACTTTGTGGGAAAGTCTCCCCATTCAAAGGGGTTCCCGTTGTGGCAAGACGGATTGCGCCAAGTAATTCAGGCTGGCGTAGTTGCAAATCGCACAAGACTTGTTGGAGGTTGCAGCGCTCAACCAGGGCCAATCCGTCCTGCAACGACTGCTGAGCAGAAGGGTCGTCGGTCAACCAGGCCACTTCGGCCATGACCAAATGCAACTGTGCTTGTAGTCGCGACATGCCTCGCTGTCGCGCCCATTGCAACTGGGCCTCGAGCCGGGCTAACGGCGCTTGGGCCAGTCCTAGATGAACCTCGGCCAGTATCAACAGGTATTCCAGAACCGGTATCAGCTCTAGTGTCGCTGGCGGTGCCTGCCGCACGGGGGAGCCATGATAATGACGGAGCACCCGACTCAAGGCTTCGCAGGCCAACTCGGGGCGCCCCTGCTGCAACCAGATATGGCTGCTGATTTGCAGCAGTACACCCCGATAAACCGTTTCGGGAATCTGCCGCTGCTGCATCAATCGTTCGGCGTCGCGCAGATGAACAAACGCCGCCGCATAATCTCGATGATTGGCCGCCAGTTGCGCCAGACCGAGAAACCCATACAGCACGCGCTTGTCATGGTTGTGCAAGCAATCGTCCAGCCCCGTCTGAAAGAGTTCGGCGGCGTGTTCGTCTGCCCCCAGACTCATGGCCAGCCGCCCACGACGCAACGCAATTCGTCCCAGCAAGGGGGCAGGTCGGTCCGAACGCTGACTGAGCAGTTCATTGATGTCACAGAGCAGGCTTTCGGCCCGTAACGCCGCGCCCCGTTGCTCCAGCAACTGCGCATGATCGAGTTCCATCAAGCCCTCGAACACCAGCGAACCTTGCGCCCGCGCCAGGCACAAGGCCTCACGGTTATGGGCTTGTGCGACGTCGAGTTCGCCCCTTAACAACGCCTGTTGCGTCAGCCCCGACAAACACATCAACCGCGCCGTCCAACAGTCGGGATCGAGTGCGCTCAACGCGTCAAGAAAGTGCGCGCGAGAAGGCTCCATGCGCCCCTGCAAATGCAGTAGCCAACCCTGCAGGGACTGCCAGCGGGCAATCAATCGACGCTGAAGCACGGCCGAGGGTTGCGGCGTGAAATGCGCCAAACGAGCGATGCAGGTGGTCGCCTGTTCGAAACGTCCGGCGAACAACAAGGCGGCGGTAATCAATCCGACCAACTGCGGACTGCCCAGTGTCAGTTCCTCGCCTTGCTGCTCGTGCAAACGCAACAACAGCACCACCGTCTGCTCCTCGAACAACTGCTCGAAACTGAAGTGCTGCAACAGGCTGACCGCCACTTCGTATTCCTCGGCGAGCAATGCTTGTTCGAAGGCTGATTTCCAGTCCTGCTCGGCGCAGAACCACTGGCAAGCCCGCCGATGCCAGGAGCGTCCGGCCGGCCATTGCTCATCGCGCAGCAATTGGGTGAACGGGGTGAACACCTGCAGCCAGTCGGTGGAGTCGCGCCAGGGTTCGATAAAACAACCCAGTGCTTGCAAGGTCCTCAGGTACTGCGCGCCCTCCCCGGCCCCAAACAGGTGATCACACAGTCGGGCATTGAAGCGTGGCAAGTGGGCCAGCACGCGCCAGGCCTCGCTCAACTCAGGCGTCAGCGAGCTGAACAACTCGTGCTCCAGATAATCGAGCAAGGTGTCCGCCCGTCCCTGGAGGTTGTCCTGACGCGACCAGTCGCACTTCTGCAACAGCGCGATCCGCACACCGGCACACCAGCCGCCGGTGCGCTGGATGACCCGACTGGCCACCTTGTTGGCCTGATCCGGCACCCAGGGACGCAACAGCTGCTCCACTTCACCTGAAGTAAAAGCCAGCGAAGCGCTCTCGCATTCGTACAATTCATCATCAAGCAACAGCCGTGGCCAGTTGCATTGCGGCCGGCGACGAGTGCCGAGCCACCAGGTCAGCATCGGGCTGCCGATCGCCAACATGCGATCCAGCAACGAGTCCAGCTCCGGGTTCGGCAGACGGCAGTAGTCATCGAGGAACAGCCAGGTCGGCGTCTGCAATCGCGCCAGATTGCTCAGCAATTCGGTTTCACCTGACGAGGCCAACCCCAGCGCCTCAGCCAGACAATGACGAAAATCGGCCGCTCTCGACACCACGCCAGACAAGGGCAGCCAATGCACCCGGCACTGGGATGGCGCCCGCAACAGGCACTCGGCGAGCAGCGCACTCTTGCCGCTGCCGGCGGGGGCGCAAAGTAATTTCACCCGGGCCGTGGAGGTCAGTAGCGGCTCGGTCAAGCGAGCCCGCGACAAGTGATGAGAGGACAGGCGGGGCAGGAATCCAGAACGGTCCAGACACGGGGTCATGGCGGTCATTGCAGCGTGCCTTTTTATAATTGTCCGACAACCCTAACCCTCTCCAACCCGCTTGTTGAGAGGTATTCAGCGCGCTGATTGGCGCCCATAAAAAAGGCGACCCACCGGTCGCCTTTTGTGATGCAAATGTATCAAAACCCTTACCGAACGCCCTCGGCGCGCAGAGCCGACGGTGTGTAGTCGGCAGCCTTGGCGTCAAAGCCAAATATGAAACTGTGCTTCTCTTCGTTCTTCATTCCCAGGGCAATGTATCGGCCAGCGATGATGTCGTAGAGCGCCTCGAGGGTGTAGGCCGGAGTCTGGTGATCGTAGTAGTACTGGGCGTGACCTTCGGCCACTCGCCACAGTTGGCCGCGACCGTCGTAGTGGTCCACCAGCGCCACTTGCCAGCTGTCTTCGTCGAGGTACATGTGGCGTTTGGCGTAGATGTGCCGCTCACTCGGCTTGACCGTGCCGACCACTTCCCAGACCCGGTGCAACTCGTAGCGGGTCAGGTCCTGGTTGATGTGCCCGGCTTTCACCACGTCATCGTACTTGAGGCTCGGCGAGTCGAGTTTGTAGCTGTTGTAGGGAATGTACATTTCCTTTTTACCGATCAGTTTCCAGTCGTAGCGATCTGGCGCACCGGAGAACATGTCGAAGTTGTCCGAAGTCCGCAGGCCGTCGGCGGCGGTGCCTGGTCCGTCGTAGGCCACTTGCGGTGCACGACGCACACGACGTTGACCGGCGTTGTAGATCCACGCCAGTCGCGGCTCTTTCACCTGATCGAGGGTTTCGTGCACCAGCAATACGTTACCCGCCAGCCGCGCCGGCGCGGTCACCGACTGTTTGAAGAAGGTCAGCACATTGGCGGCTTTGTCCGGGTCCAGGTCCTTCATCAGTTGCGGTACGGCGATCTCTTCCTCGAAGCGAATCGGCGTGTAGCTGCCGTTGGTCTGCGGGGTCACCTGGGTGATGATCCGTCGCAGATTACCGCCGTGGTAACGGGTGATGTGGTTCCACAGCACTTCGACGCCATTCTTCGGAATCGGGAACGCGTAATAGCGATTGCCGGTGAAATTGGCCAGGCCGTTACCGTCGTTGATGCTGGTTACGTTCAGCGCGCTGCGCTTGGCCGACTCGTAGATTTCCGGCGGCACGGCCACGGTGCGATGGGTTGGGTAGACCGGAATCTTGTAGGTTTCCGGGTAGCGCTTGAACATCGCCACCTGACCGTCCGAAAGCTTGTCCTTGTACTTGTCGACCGTTGCAGCGGTGATGGTGAACAGCGGCTTTTCACTGGCGAACGGGTCAGCCAGGAAGCCTTTGCTGTCGACCGCGCCAGCGTTTTTCGGGATGCCACCGGTCCAGGCCGGGATCGAACCATCGGCGTTGCCGGCCTTCTCGGCGCCCAGCGGCGTGAGGGTGGTGCCGAGCTTATTGGCCTCTTCCGGCGAGACCGCAGCCATCACATTGGCGGCCAACAGACTCAGTGCCAGGGCGCCGCATTGCAGAATCATCTTGCGCATTAACATCATCCTTCTCAGCCAGATCAGAAGTTCACGCCGAAGCTCAGCGCCAGGAAGTCGCGGTCGGTCAGGGTGTTGTAATTCCCGCCGAAAAAGTCGGTGTAACTCAAGCTTGCGGTATAGGTGTTGCGGTAGTCGGCATCGACACCGACGCTAATCGCCTTGGCGCCTTCGTTGAACAGCCCGTTGGGGCCGTAGCCGGCGACGTCATGGGACCAGGACAGGTTGGGCTTGAGGTTGATCCCGCCGATCACGTTGGCGTAATCGAGGATCGCCCGGGCACGGTAGCCCCAGGAGGTCGAGGTGACGAAGCCGTCGGTATCGCCACCGAAACCGTACTGGCCGTAGACCGAATCACGGCCGTAACGCAGCTTGCTCCGCGGCTCCAGACCACCGACATGGACCATCGCCGCTTCACCGACCAGGGTCAGCCGTTGGGCGCCCAGCACTTGATCGAAGAAATGCGTCAGGGTGCTTTGCACCTGGGTCACTTCCTTGCGGCGGTAACCGGTATTGTCGGCGCCAGGCCGGGTCGCTACAGGCGATGCCGCGCCGCCGGCGATCGGGTTGAGCAACGCCAGGGTCAGGTCGTTGGTGTTGACCTGCACCGGAGCGTTAGGCCGATAGCTGATTTCGCCGGTCCAGGCAGTGCCGGTGGGCAACGTGGTGGAGAAACTCGCACCGTACAGGCGAATGTCCTCCGGGTATTCGAGGTAGTACTGGCCGCGCCCGAGCATCACGCTTTGCGCCAGGCCCGAACCGCTGCCCGGGGCCAGACGGTTGGCAGCGCTGACCATGCCCGGCAGTCTGGCCAATGTGGACAGCCCGGCGGTGGTGGTGCCGACGGTCGGTGTGCGACTGTGGTAGTTCATGAAGTAGAGGCCGTATTCGGTGTCGTCACCGAGCCAGCGCAAAGCCGCGCCCCACTGCCCCGAATCCCGTGCATCGCGGTCACCGCCACGGGGCACGATCACGCCCTCACGGGTGACCTGGATAGGTTGGCCAAAGGCTGCCGCCAGTGGTGCAAGCGGTGCAATCGCCGGGCTGCCGACGGTGTAGTTGTTGTTGCAACCGTCCGCCACCACATCGTTACCGAAGAAGGTGCCGCAGTTGTCTACGACGGTCTGGTCCCACTCCAGTTGGTAGAAACCTTCCACCGTGAGTTGATCGGTCAAGCCCTGGGAAGCGAACAGCATGTTGACCGGAATCAGGCCTTCCTTGATCTCCGCGCCGGGACGCCGGAACGCGGAAACGTCGACCGGGTTGATGCTGTTGATCGAGTTGCCGATGAAGGTACTTTCACCCCAACTGACTACTTGCTTGCCAGCGCGCACGGTGCCCGGCAAGTCGGCGATGGAATAGTTGTGATAAACGAAGGCATCGAGAAGCTCCGCCCCGGAAGACTTGGCGCCTTCCTTGCGGCCACTGTCACTGATCTGCTTGAACTCGCGGTCTTCATCCTTCAGCTCGAAGTCGTACCAGTACTTGCCACGGACGAACACGCCGGTGTCGCCGTACTTCAATTCGAGGTCGTGGATGCCCTTGAAGATCTTGGAGAAGGTTTCGCCTTTCTTGAAGTTCAGACGTCCGTCATCACCGGTCGAGGATTGGCCGGTCCCGCCATTGACGGTGCCCACCAGCGACTTGTCGGCATCGCGCATGCCCCAGCTCGCGCCGACGGACAACGAGGAATCGAACTGCCCCTCGATTTCGCCGATGTTGAATGAAACGGCCTGCGCCTGGGCACAGCAGCCCAAGGCCACCGCAGCGGCCAGCGCTTGCGGCTTGAAGATGGCGCGCATTGTTGTTTTTGTCATGCGTCTTCCCCGGTGAGTGACAGAAGACCCCACCCTACTGCCGCTCGCCGGGAGCGATAAGCGCACCAAGGAGGTATTCGCGATGTACCTCCAAAGGATGAAGGCCCGCATGGGGCGGGGTTTTGCGCGGGGTATGGATGGGCTGGATGGAGGGTTATCAGTGCAGTGCATGGGACATGATTGAAGTTGGATGTGTAACAGCTGGCGCAGGCTGCGGCAGCTGTTACAAAAGGTCAGCCGAAGACTGTTGCCAAGACTGTAACAGTGCATGTCTGAAATCGCTATTTTTCCTTTGCGATCAATACCTTATTCTTGCCTGGCTTTCACGGAAAACGGCCCGAAAGCACAAAGAACGGGGATGATAGACCACCCCGTTGGCGACAGAATCCAGATGATTTGAAGCGTATTTTTTCGACTCATCGCCCTGTGTTCACTGACGTTGATTTGTAGCTCCTGGATCCACGTCTTACTTTGGCCGCTGCGTTTGCAGCGGCCTTTTTTATGGGCGAAAGGTTTTCAGGCAGGAAGCAATCAGGGGGAGATGACGGGACTCAGGCAAGCCTCGTCAGATGTCGCGCAATCAGAGGGAATGCTTCTGCAAGTTCTCCATCATTTCCTTCAGCGCCTCAATGTTGTCCTTCGGATGCGCCGCGCCTTCGAAATCGCAGATCTGCTGCCAATGCGCCGCCACATCCTCCGGCGAGAAGCCGACCCGCGGATCGAACCCGGCACCCAGGCTGCGCTCCCAGCGCACCTTGCCCATCCAGCCACCACCGACCTCGAACAGACCAGATGTTTCCTGGCAATGCTCGCTGGCCAGGTACACCACCAATGGGCTGACCAGTTCCGGTTTGAGTTGCTCGAATACTTGCGGCGGGATCAGGCCTTCAGTCATACGCGTGCCTCCCGTAGGGGCGATGGCATTGACCAGGATGTTGTTCTTGCGGCCCTCGATAGCCAGTGTGCGGGTCAGGCCGTATAGGCCGAGCTTGGCCATGCCGTAGTTGGACTGGCCGAAGTTGCCATAGATGCCCGAGGTCGACGCGGTGAAGATCACGCGGCCATAGTTTTGCTCACGCATGTGTGGCCAGGCGGCGCGAGTGACCTTGTAGGCGCCTTCGACGTGAACGCGGTAAACCAGGTCCCAATCGCTGTCGTCCATTTTGTGAAAGGTCTTGTCCCGCAGGATGCCGGCGTTGTTCACCACCACATCGATACGACCGAACGTATCGAGGGCGTGCTGGACGATTTTGTCACCGTCGGTGACGGAGTCATGGTTGGCCTCGGCGGTTCCGCCCGCTTCGCGAATTTCCGCCACCACTCGGTCGGCTGCCGACGCATTGGCGCCTTCTCCTTGAGCCGAGCCGCCGAGATCGTTGACCAGCACCTTGGCGCCCTGTTGGGCGAACAGCAAAGCATGCGCTCGCCCCAAGCCGCCGCCCGCACCGGTGACAATCACGACTTTATCTTCGAAGCGCACAGACTCATTCATGGGGAACTCCAGCAGGCCAGGGACTATTAGTGCGAGTGTCAGGCACGGGGCTGCCGGTCACAATGAACACGGGGGCGGCTGAATGGTGCGCGATAAGGCAGCGGGATAGTCAGGAACACGCCAACTTGAGCGGCGGTGACATCAACTGATCGCGAAATTCCAGATAGTGCTTGAGCACCTGCGCCGGCGCTTCGATCTGTGGGTAATGGCCGATCTCGGGCAGCAGGACGGTATCCGGGGCGGGAATCAGTTGCCGGTAGCGCGCCACCATGTGCGCGCCGGAAACCGGATCGACCTCGCCATTGATGAGTCGCAGCGGTATCTCGCCGCGCTGCATGGCGCCGACCCAACGCTCACGCTGGACTCGCCGCTGCGGGATATAACAGATCAATTTATGCATGATCCGTTGCCCGTGATGGCTGTCGACCAGACTCCAGAAATCATCCAGTTCACTTTCGGTGGGTCGAGTCTGCGGCCCGAATATCTGCTTGAAACTCTTCACCAACGCGTCCCGGGTAAAGGCTAGCCCGATCATCCAGCCCAAGGGGCTGAGCAGGAGTTTTTGCATCAACACCGGGCGATGGGTTTCGGGAAACAGCCCACCATTGAGAAATACGCAACTGGCGATATGGATTCGTGCTTCGTAGTGCCGCGCCAAGAGCTCCTGGGCCACGCTGTCGCCATAATCGTGTGCCAACACGTGAACCGGTTGCTCGACATTCAAGTGCGCCAGTAACGCTTGTTGCAGATCGGCCTGTTCCAGCAGGCTGTAGTCGTGACTCATCGGTTTGGCCGAATCGCCGAAGCCAAGCATGTCGCAGGCAATCACCCGATAACGCTGCGCCAGCGGCTGCCACAGGTAATGCCAGTCCCAACTGGCGGTCGGGAAGCCATGGATCAACAACAACGGCTCGCCCTGCCCCGCTGCCCAATAGCGGATGGTCTGACCGCGGAAGACGAACGTCTGGCCGCGTTTACGCCAGACACACAGAGGAATTTCGGCGAGTGGCATTTAGAGTTTATAACCCGGGTCTTGTTTATCGAGTTTGCGCAGCAGCGCCGGCCAGGCCAGCGCGCCACCCATCCCTTGAGCACTTTTGGTAACGCCGGCGATCATCGCCTTGGCGCCCGCCAGAATCTGCGGTTCGATGGCGATCAGTTCTGCGCCACCGTTCTGCGCCAGCACCTGAATCTCGCAGGCGCGCTGAAAGGTAAACATCATCAGGAATGTGTCAGCGATAGTGCCGCCACAGGTCAGCAGCCCGTGGTTGTGCAACATCAGGAAATTGTTTTCACCCAAGTCAGCTTGCAGCCGCGCCTTCTCTTCATGGTTCAGCGCCACCCCTTCGTAGGCGTGATAAGCCAGGCTGGACAAGACGAACAAGGACTGCTGGCTGATCGGCAAAATGCCCTGTTTCTGCGCCGATACCGCAACCCCTGCCGCCGTGTGGGTGTGCAGTACACACACAACGTCATGACGAACTTCATGCACGGCGCTGTGGATGGTGTAACCCGCCGGGTTGATTTCGTAGGGGCTGTCCATCAATTTGTTGCCGGCCTGATCGACCTTGACCAGGCTCGACGCGGTGATTTCATGGAACATCATCCCGAACGGGTTGATCAGGAAGTCTTCAGTGCCTGGCACCTTAGCTGAAATGTGCGTGAAGATCAGATCGTCCCAGCCGTGGAGGGCGACCAGACGATAACAGGCCGCCAGGTCGACGCGGGTCTGCCACTCGGCGGCACTGACTTTATCCTGGAGACTGTGTGGCGACTGGATGGGGGTTACGCTCACGGCAAGGATCTCTTTTTATTGTTCTGGGTTCTTAATGTTCACTGACGTTACAGCAGTCTAGTCAGCCCCCGGAGATCGGCTAGTTGCATTGGCAGCCAGCTTGGTGGCCGAGCGAGTCAGTGCGCGGGGGAGCCTGGATCCATGTCAGAACACTGCCGCCAATAAAAGCCGGTCAGCCCCGCAGAGCGCTGACCAGGTCCGCCAGCCAAGGCTCGGCGTCGGTTTCCGGCGTTACCGTTTCACTGGCGTCCAGACGCAACATCGGCAGCACTTCATGCACGCCCAGTTCGCCGAACAACTCACGCATTTGCTCACCGCCACCGCAGAACGTATCGCCGTAACTCGAGTCGCCCAACCCGATAACGGCACCCGGCAAGCCACGCCAGGCGGCGGGCAATTGATCGCGGATCATCGAATACAATGGTTGCAGGTTGTCCGGCAACTCACCCATGCCGGTGGTCGAGGTCACCGCCAGAAATGCTTCCGGGCCAAATGCCTGAACATCGGCGAGGGTCGCGCGCGGGTTGTGCCAGGTTTCAAAACCGGCGGTGTTTAAAATTTTTGCAACGTGGCGGGCGACTTCTTCAGCCGTGCCGTACACCGAGCCGGAAAGGATGGCGACTTTCATCAATCTGATCCTGATGCTGAGAAAAGGCCGAGATATTAACAGCACAGCCTTCATTGATCTTTTAGAATGCAACGTATCAATCAATGCGCAAAGGACTCTGCGATGATCAATGCCTCACTGCTGCAAATGGTAATAAACGCCTCCAACGACGGCATCGTGATTGCCGAAAAGGAAGGCGAACTGGACAACATCCTGATTTACGTTAACCCGGCGTTTGAACGTCTGACGGGTTACACCAGCGAAGAAATTCTCTATCAGGATTGCCGTTTTTTACAGGCCGGAGACCGGGATCAATCGGCCCTCGCATTGATTCGCCACGCGTTGGACAGTGGTGGTACCTGCCGGGAAATACTCAGGAATTACCGCAAGGACGGCACCCCGTTCTGGAATGAACTGTCATTGTCCACGGTAAAAAACCCGCACGACGGGCAGACCTATTTCGTCGGAGTGCAGAAAGACGTCACGGTTCAGGTCAAGACGCAACAGCGAGTCGCGCAGCTGGAAGCGCAATTGGCCGAGGCAAAGGCAGAACTTGCCGCCCTCAAATCGACGAACGGCTCAAACCAATCCGCGAATTAGTGGTCATTTACTACAATCACCGATGACTTTGTAATTATTTCTTTCGAGCAAATCATGCAGCGCGACGCACTCCTGACCCAGGATGAGCTGGATTTTATCCAGAACATGCAACACAACCCGCAGCTCAATGTGCGGGATGCGACGTCCAGTCTATTGGTCAACGGCGGCTCGCAGATTCGTGATTTGCTCACGCGTCTGGCTGCTCATGAGCAGGTCACCATCCAGGCCACTTTCGAAAATCAGCAAATGACCTTCCCGCTGCACCTGGTTGAAGATGAATTTCACGCCATGCATCTACGCCTCGGCGTCCCAAGCATTTATGAAGACGGGCCAATGATCCGGCCATGGCGCTTGGCGCTCGAAGAACCCGTTGCGCTGGAAAATGCGAAGGGGCAACCCGGCACGATGTGGGTGCACGAAATATCCTTCAAAGGGGTTTTACTGGAAGTTCGCAACAAGACCAAAGCGCCAAAGCACTTCGCGTTGTGGTTCAGCCCGTCAGGCTATGAGCGAATTGCGTTGCGCGGCACCTTCGAGCGTGAGACCGAGCAAGGTTTCTACGCCTACGAGTTGAGCCAGAGTGACAAGGACGAAACCGAGCGTCTGCGTCAGTACATCCTTCAGCAACATCGCCTGACTCATCCTGCTTTGCATATTTGAATCTCAGGTATCCAGGTTTCCCGCCAGGAACTGTTTCAGACGCTGGCGCATAAACAATCCCTCGCTTCCAAGGCAACCGACCGACGACCCGGCCAGACTTTCTTGCGCCAGGTCGGACGCATCCCCGGCCAGAAACAGCTGACATTCCAGCCCCAAGGCCAGACGGTTCAAACGTCGAGGCAGTTCGGCAGTCGGCGCGTGATTGGAAATCAACACCAGCGCCCTGGGCTTGATCTTCTCACAGACCAGGATCAACTCGTCGAAGGGCTGCCCGATCGCCAACAACTGAATAGCCGAATCGATGCTGCTCAGATACAGCGCCGTGACCAACACTTCGAGTTCACGACATTGGCCGGCCAAGGCGCAGACAATCACTCGTCGCGGCTGCATGACACGCACCAGCAGCAGGCGTTGCAATACTCGAGAACGCAGAAAGCCATCCAGAAAAAGCCACTCGCTGGTCTGACCGAACGCATCATGGCGTTGTAGCAATAGCTTCCAGATCGGAATCAGAATGTCCTGAAACACAACTGTCAGCGGATAACTGGAAAAAATCTGACCGTAGACGTGTTCCAGTTGAACTTCGTCAAAAACACTCACCGCCGCCTCGACCTGCTGCTGCCATTGGTCGTAGTCGGCTTGAACGAGCTCGTCGGGAATGATCCGCTCCAGCGCCTGGAGCGGTTCGGTCTTGGCCAGTATCTTGCCAACCTTGCTGACCGCCACACCACGCTCGATCCAGCCAAGAATGCTGCGAACGCGCTCGATATCGATCATCGAATACAATCGATGCCCGCTTTCGGTGCGGGTGGGCTGTATCAGCCCGTAGCGTCGCTCCCAGGCTCGTAGCGTGACCGGGTTGACCCCTGTCATGCGCGCGACCTCACGAATGGGGAACAGCTCTTCTCGAGTCAGGGAGCGCCCCGTAGACAAGCCGGGCGCAAGGTCGGTTAGCACAGGCATCTTCAGTCTACGTCCATGTACATATTTGGACACATTCTAACTCTCTTACCCCGGTAGCATTCAACACCAAGCCTAAAGAAATTGGTACTGACGTCCACAATGCAATCAGGAATAATTCTTGCTTGTCCCAAGACGCAGCCCACTACCCCGGCGCTGCGCCTGGCGGAACTCCTATCCGGAGTGACGCATTTGTCATACGGAGATACACAATGTCTACTTCACCCGTCACGCTGATGGTTGCGCGTCGCGTCGCCGATGGGCGTTATCAGGACCTGATGGCCTGGTTGCGCGAAGGCGAACAATTGGCCACCGACTTCCCCGGTTACCTCGGCTCTGGCGTACTCGCGCCGCCCCCCGACGATGACGAATTCCAGATTATTTTCCGTTTCGCCGACGACCAGACGCTGCATGCCTGGGAGCATTCCGCCTCGCGAACTGCCTGGCTGGGACGCGGCAGCAATCTGTTTGCCCATCCTTCGGAGCATCGGGTCAGTGGCATCGATGGCTGGTTCGGTGCGCTCGGGCAACGCCCACCACGCTGGAAGCAGGCCGTGGCGATCTGGCTGGCGTTCTTTCCGGTGTCCCTGCTGTTCAACTTTGTACTGGGGCCGTTTTTGGCCGAAACAGCATTGCTGACCCGCGTGTTCGTCAGCACCCTGTGCCTGACGCCGTTAATGGTCTATTTCTTCATTCCACTGTCGACCCACCTGCTGGCCGGCTGGCTGCACCCCGCAAAGCGACAACCGTTGCCAGCGGAGCCTGCCACCCAAAATCAATGACCCTCGCCCCTACGGGACATAGGTGCACGACTCCCGTCGCTGGTATAGTTTTGCTCTAACCGCGACGCGAGCCGTTCATGACTTCTTCCGCAGCCCCCATCCTCATCACCGGTGCCGGCCAGCGTGTCGGCCTGCACTGTGCACAGCGTTTGCTCGAAGACGGCCATCCGGTCATTTTCAGTTACCGCAGCGAACGCCCCGGCGTAAAGACCCTGCGCGATCTGGGAGCGACAGCGGTGTTCGCGGACTTTTCCAGCGAGGCCGGAATTCTCGCGTTCATCGGTGAACTGAAGAACCACACCGACAGCCTGCGGGCGATTGTCCACAACGCCTCCGAATGGCTGGCCGAAACCCCGGGCGCAGAAGCCACGGCCTTCACCCGCATGTTCAGCGTGCACATGCTCGCGCCCTACCTGATCAACCTGCATTGTGCCGATTTGCTCAGACGCTCAAGCCCCGCCGACATCGTGCATATCAGCGATGACGTGACCCGCAAGGGCAGCAGCAAGCACATCGGCTACTGCGCCAGCAAAGCCGGGCTCGACAGCCTGACCCTGTCCTTTGCCGCCAAGTACGCGCCAGACATCAAGGTCAACGGTATCGCGCCAGCCCTGCTACTGTTCAATCCCGACGACGACGCAGCATACCGCGCCAGGGTCCTGGCCAAATCCGCACTGGGCATTGAGCCCGGCAGCGAAGTGATCTACCAGAGCCTGCGCTATTTGCTCGACAACCCTTATGTCACCGGCACGACCCTGACCGTCAACGGCGGACGGCACGTCAAATAAGCCGCCGCCGCGAGGATGTCCCCATGACGTTATCCCTGCCCCACAACGCCCTGTCCCAGAGCTATCGCGAGATCCTCATCGGCCTCGGTGAAAATCCCGACCGCGAAGGGCTGCAAGACACCCCGTTGCGCGCCGCCAAGGCGATGCAATACCTGTGTCACGGTTACGAACAGAGCGTCGAAGAGATCGTCAACGGCGCACTGTTCGCCTCCGACAACGATGAAATGATCATTGTCGACAACATCGAGTTGTACTCGCTGTGTGAACATCACATGCTGCCCTTCATCGGCAAGGCACATGTGGCTTATATTCCAACGGGCAAGGTGCTCGGCCTGTCGAAGATTGCGCGGCTTGTGGATATGTTCGCCCGCCGCCTGCAAATCCAGGAGAACCTCACCCGGCAAATCGCCGAAGCCGTGCAGCAAGTGACCGATGCCGCCGGTGTCGCGGTGGTCATCGAAGCCCAGCACATGTGCATGATGATGCGCGGCGTCGAGAAACAGAATTCGACCATGAACACCTCGGTGATGCTCGGCGCCTTCCGCGAGTCGAGCAACACTCGCCAGGAGTTCCTGCAATTGATTGGACGGAGCAAGTAGCAATGCCACAACTTCAACCAGGAATGGCACGCATCCGGGTCAAGAACCTGTGTTTGCGAACTTTCATCGGGATCAACGAGGACGAAATCCTCAACAAACAGGATGTGCTGATCAACCTGACCATCCTGTATGCCGCCCAGGAGGCCGTGCGTGACAACGACATCGATCACGCGCTGAACTACCGCACCATCACCAAGGCGATCATTGCCCACGTGGAAGGTAATCGCTTTGCCCTGCTCGAGCGCCTGACCCAGGAGCTGCTGGACCTAGTCATGGCCAACGAGTCGGTGCTGTATGCCGAAGTCGAAGTCGACAAGCCCCACGCCCTGCGCTTCGCCGAGTCGGTGTCGATTACCCTGGCCGCAAGCCGCTGACCGTGTCTGGCGCATCGGTCGCCAGGCTTTTATCATCCGCGCCACGATTTGATTGCACAGAGCCCATCATGAACGATCAACAACGCCTGGAACTTGAAGCCGCCGCCTTTCGCCGGCTGGTTGCCCACCTGGACAGCCGCAAGGACGTGCAGAACATCGACCTGATGAACCTCTCGGGTTTCTGCCGCAACTGCCTGTCCAAGTGGTACAAGGCCGCCGCTGACGAACGCCAGATCGACGTCAGTCTCGACGAAGCCCGCGAAGTGGTTTACGGCATGCCGTACGCCGAGTGGAAAGCCCAATACCAGAAAGAAGCCAGCGCCGACCAACAAGCGGCGTTCGCCAAAGGAAAACCCAATGAGTGATTTGAACACCCTACGCGCCAGCCTCAAGAGTGGCGAACACGTTTTCGCCGACACCCTGGCGTTCATTGCCGCCGGTTATGACTACCAGCCCCAGGCTTTCAACAACGGTGGCGTGGAAAACGCAGCCGGGCAGAACGAAGGCTCGTGCAAGACCCTGGGCCTGGCGCTGCTGGAAGGTCTGAGCGATGAAGAAGCGCTGTTGGCGTTTGGCGAGCATTATCGTTCGGTGGTAGCCACGCCCGAAGGCAGCGACCACGGCAATATCCGGGCGTTGATTGCCCATGGCTTGGCGGGTGTGAAGTTCGCTCAGCAGCCACTGACTCGTCGCTAAACCTGTGGCGAGGGAGCTTGCTCCCTCGCCACGAATTATGCGTCGCCATCGATCGGTATCAGGGCACATCCCGACTTTTAAGATTGACCCGGCAACTTTATTTCGTTTGCCGGACACCTCTGCTCGCGGCTTAGATAAAAAGAAGCATCCCTTCTTCAGAGTCAGCCATCCATGCGCAGCGAAACCATCAGTCAGTCGATCTCCATTGTTCACCCCATCAGCCTCAGCCACGGCAAAAATGCCGAAGTCTGGGACACCGATGGCAAGCGCTACATCGACTTTGTCGGGGGAATAGGCGTACTGAACCTCGGCCATTGCCATCCGCGCATCGTCGAGGCCATTCGTGAACAAGCCACCCGCCTGACTCACTACGCGTTCAACGCAGCGCCCCATATGCCTTACATCGACCTGATGGATCGCCTGGCTGCGTTTATTCCGGTGGATTACCCGGTCAGTGGCATGCTCACCAACAGCGGCGCGGAAGCGGCGGAAAACGCCCTGAAGATCGTCCGTGGCGCCACCGGCCGCACCGCGATCATTGCCTTTGATGGCGCGTTCCATGGCCGCACGCTTGCCACCCTCAACCTCAACGGCAAGGTCGCCCCTTACAAACAGAAAGTCGGCGTGCTGCCGGGGCCGGTGTATCACCTGCCCTTCCCTAGCAAAGACAATGACGTGACCTGCGCCGAGGCACTGAAGGCGATGGATCGGCTGTTCAGCGTCGAGATCGACGTGAATGACGTGGCCTGTTTTATCGTCGAACCGGTGCAAGGCGAAGGCGGGTTTCTGGCGATGGATGTGGAATTCGCCCAGGCACTACGGCGATTCTGTAATGACAAAGGCATTTTGCTGATCGCCGATGAAATCCAGTCCGGTTTCGGCCGCACCGGCCAGCGGTTTGCGTTCTCGCGACTGGGCATTGAGCCGGACCTGATCCTGCTGGGCAAAAGCATTGCCGGTGGTGTGCCGCTGGGTGCGGTTGTCGGACGAAAATCGCTAATCGACAACTTGCCCAAGGGCGGATTGGGCGGCACCTACTCAGGCAATCCCATCGCCTGCGCCGCCGCGTTGGCGACCCTGGACGAAATGAGTGATGCACATCTGCACGCCTGGGGCACGCAACAGGAAGAAGCGATTGTCAGCCGCTACGAATCCTGGCGAGCACGCGGACTGTCACCGTATCTGGGCCGCTTGACCGGCGTGGGTGCGATGCGCGGCATCGAGCTGATCAACGCCGACGGCACACCGGCTTCGGCGCAACTGACTCAGTTGCTGGCTCTGGCGCGCGACGCGGGCTTGCTGCTGATGCCCAGCGGCAAGTCGCGCCACATTATTCGGCTGCTGGCGCCTTTGACGACAGAGGCGGCAGTGCTGGAGGAAGGGCTGGATATTCTTGAGGCGTGCCTTGCGAAATTGTCCTGAGGCAGAATCGTCTGCCCACAAAAAAACCGGCCAAGGCCGGTTTTTTTGTTTTCTACGGAATCAGAACGAAGCGTTCTGCAGGCCGTCTAGGTAACGCTCAGTGTCCAGTGCCGCCATGCAGCCGGCGCCGGCCGAGGTGATGGCTTGACGGTAAACGTGGTCGGCCACGTCACCGGCAGCAAAGATACCTTCGACGCTGGTGGCAGTGGCGTTGCCATCACGGCCGCCCTGTACAACCAGGTAGCCGTCTTTCAACGTCAGCTGACCTTCGAACAGCGACGTGTTCGGGGTGTGGCCGATGGCGATGAATACGCCGTCGACTTTGATTTCGTCGAAGCTGCCATCGTTGTTCTTCAGGCGAGCACCGGTCACGCCCATGTTGTCGCCCAGCACTTCGTCCAGGGTCGAGTTCAGCTTCAGGATGATCTTGCCTTCGGCAACCCGGGCATTGAGCTTGTCGATCAGGATCTTCTCGGCGCGGAACGTTTCGCGACGGTGAATCAGGGTCACAGTGCTGGCGATGTTGGCCAGGTACAGCGCTTCTTCGACTGCGGTGTTACCGCCACCGACCACAGCCACTGGCTTGTTGCGATAGAAGAAACCATCACAGGTCGCGCAAGCCGAAACGCCTTTGCCCATGAACGTTTCTTCCGACGGCAGGCCCAGGTAACGAGCGCTGGCACCGGTAGCGATGATCAGGGCGTCGCAGGTGTAAGTCGCGCTGTCGCCAATCAGGGTGTACGGCTTGGCAGCGAAGTCCACGGCATTGATGTGATCAAACACGATCTCGGTTTCAAAGCGCTCGGCGTGCTCTTTCATCCGCTCCATCAGCGCCGGGCCGGTCAGGCCGTGGACATCGCCTGGCCAGTTGTCGACTTCGGTGGTGGTGGTCAATTGACCGCCGGCCTGCATGCCAGTGATCAGCAGCGGCTTGAGGTTGGCACGGGCGGCATAGACCGCGGCGCTGTAACCGGCAGGGCCGGAACCGAGAATAATCACTCGCGAATGACGAACTTCAGACATGACCTGCTCCTGTTGACCGGCCCGAAACACTGAGCGCGGAACGCCGGATTGCCGGCGGGAATAAAAAAGGACCGTAGAAAGCACTTGGGGAAGGCTTGGGCTCGACAGTCCTGTAAAAGAATGGGTGCAGCGTATCGAGGGGGCGAAGATTAAGGAAATACGGTTTAACAATCCAGCTCATAGGCGGTCTCTATTCCGTTGCAGTGAATGTATAGACGCCTTTGTTACAGTTAATGTCGATGCATCTACCGCGCTTTCACCCGTCAGGCAAAGTCGGTAAGGTCGGCGCGTTTACCCCTTGCTCGGAGCACGTTATGCCCGCCCCTGTTCTGTCCGGCCCACAATATTTGCGCGAGGGCCTCAAGTTGGTCCTGAGCCCAAGTCTGCGTCTGTTCGTGTTATTGCCGCTGGCGATCAACCTGGTGCTGTTCGTCGGATTGATCTATCTGGCCGGTCATCAGTTCAGCCTATGGGTCGATACGCTGATGCCGTCCCTGCCCGATTGGCTGAGCTTCCTCAGCTATATCCTCTGGCCGATATTCGTGGTGTTGGTGGTGTTGATGGTGTTCTTCACCTTCACGATGCTCGCCAACGTTATCGCCGCACCATTCAACGGCTTCCTCGCGGAGAAAGTCGAAGTGGTGGTGCGCGGCACCGACGATTTCCCGACCTTCAGCTGGAGTGAACTGATTGCCATGATCCCCCGCACCCTGTCCCGGGAAATGCGCAAGCTAGGCTATTTCCTGCCAAGGGCCATCGGGCTGTTCATCCTGTCGTTCATCCCGGTGGTCAACATCATTGCCGCACCGCTGTGGCTGCTGTTCGGGGTGTGGATGATGGCGATCCAGTACATCGACTACCCAGCGGACAACCACAAGCTGGGCTGGAACGAGATGCTCGCCTGGCTGCGCAAGAAGCGCTGGCAGAGCATGAGTTTTGGCGGGATCGTTTATCTGGTGCTGCTGATTCCGGTGGTGAACATTTTGATGATGCCGGCCGCTGTGGCGGGTGCGACGTTGTTTTGGGTGAGGGAGCGTGGAGCAGACGCACTGGAAAGAAGCGCCGCCTGAACATCTGTTTCTCTTGAGGGTTTTATATCAGGCTATTTCTGACAGTAGCCAATATCAGGAATGACGTATCCAATGGATTACGAGGTCCATCTGCATTGAGAGTTCTCATGCATTCAAGGAAGAGATGTGACCTCAATTCATGGAGATTTGGTTCAATGCAATTACCCACCCACCCGCCCGTAGCTTCTGCCGCGACGGCAATCCACACGACCGCAAACACGCCCCGCGAAGGCTTTGCCTGGACCGGCCTGAGTCCGGCAGTACGTTATGCCCAGCCCGTTGCCGGGACCGCCTGCACCCTCAACGAAAACACGCGTATTCTCATCGACGATGAGCGCATTCGCCCGTTGGCGACACGGTTGGCATTCGGGCTCGCCGTTGCTGCCGAGCTCAGCAAACCTCCCGTCGTATTGCTCGTATCAGACAACAGTCCCCGAAAGAGTATGGGTGACGTCGCGTTGACTCTGTCTGCGCCAGATACTGCACAGGTGTCGATCCCCGCCAAAGGTCTGAACGAGGCTTACCGTATCGATATTACCGATGCCGTTTGCGTCACCGCAAAAACCCTGGAAGCCATGGCACGGGCGTTGACGACCTTGCATAAAGCGGTACTGGTTTGCGCCACACTTGATCCAGGTATCGTCATCGACGCCCCTGCCTTTGCGGAGCGCTCAGTGCTGCTTGATGTCGGGCGCAAATATTACAGCCCTGAATGGATCAAAAACCTGCTGCGCGAGATGGCGTGGAACCAGCTCAACACGCTGTATCTTCACCTCACCGACAATGAGGGCGTTCGGATCGTCTTCCCTTCTCATCCAGACCTTTCCAGCTCGGATGCCTGGAGCGCAGAGGAACTCAAAGAGATACTCGATACCGCCGCCTCGTACTACATCAACGTCATTCCCGGGATTGAATCGCCTGGGCATATGAGTTTCATACTGCGCAACAAGCCCGAATTTCAACTGCGTCTCAGCAATGGCACCGTTGTGCCGAAAGCGCTGGACTTCAGCATTCCGGCCGCACGCCGATTTATTAAAGAGCTCTTCAAAGATCTGTTCAACATGTTTCCAGGCTGCACCCATGTCAATCTGGAGGCCGACGAGTATTTCCTCTCCCCGATTACCCCCTACAACACGCCACAACTGGCTCAATACGCACGGAAGGCATCGGGGAAACCTGGCGCCAATTCGCGCGATGGCGTCCGACATTTCGTCAATGAGCTAGCGAGTTTCGTACGCGAGAACGGCAAGACTGCACGCATGTGGAACGATGCCGTCGTTCAAGACAATCAAGTGATCCAGGTCGATACCGCCGTTGAAATACTGTGTTGGAGTATCTGGGGCAGTATTCGCAGTGAGAAAAACGTGCAAGCGCTGATCAACGCCGGATACACAGTGCTCAATGCCCATGGCGACTTCTACTTTGTCATCCGACCCGACTGGAGCAATCTGGTGGATCGCAAGCACTCGCCTTATGGACTTTACGACTTCTGGCGCCCCAACCATTTCATGGACAAAGCCGGGCAAAGCGTGACGATCATCGATTCAGACCACCCTGCGATGAAGGGGGGAGGCATACAAGTTTGGGCCGATGAACCCGATTACCTGTCAGCTGAGAAAGTCTGGTCGCATCTGATTCTCTGGATGCAACCGACAGGGCAGCGTTCGTGGGGGTCGCCGCACGCGGCCAGCACCATGAAGGAGGTACAACTGATTAGCCGCTCAGTAGCCTTCGCCCCACCAGAACATTGATGATCGGCCATACCTTGCGCCCATGAGGGCGTCAGCGTCATAAATCCATCATTGAAACGCAACAATGACGACATGGCCTCAGCCGACACTGAGGTCATGACGACAGCTCTGCATATCACTCTGATCACCGAAACCTTCCCCCCGGAAATCAACGGCGTGGCCAATACCCTTGGCCGCTTGTTCGACGGTTTGCGCGCGCGCGGGCATCAGGTCGAGTTGGTGCGGCCACGTCAGGGCGGCGACCCGCTGATGGGCAGCAATGATGAGTTGCTGCTGTGTCGGGGCTGGCCGCTGCCGGGTTATCCCGGCCTGCAATGGGGTCAGTCGTCGATGCACAAGTTGCTGCGGCGCTGGAAGCGCCATCGCCCGGACGTGCTGTACATCGCCACCGAAGGACCGCTGGGGTTGTCGGCGTTACGTGCGGCACGGCGTTTGGGGATTTCGGTGGTCAGCGGCTTTCATACCAATTTTCAGCAGTATTCCAGCCAGTATGGGCTCGGGTTGCTGACGCGTTTGCTGACCCACTACCTGCGCTGGTTTCACAATCGCTCGACCCTGACCCTGGTGCCCAGCGCCAGCCAGCGACTGGAACTGGAGCGGCGCAGTTTCGAGCGCCTGGCGCTGCTCTCTCGGGGCGTCGACAGCCAGTTGTTTCATCCGGCCAAACGACTGAAACCGCTGCGCGAGCAATGGGGACTGTCCGAGGATGACATCGCCTTCATCCACGTAGGACGTCTGGCCCAGGAAAAGAATCTTGGCCTGCTCAAGCGCAGTTTCGACACGCTGAAAGCCACTTATCCACAGCGAAACATGAAATTGATTGTGGTCGGCGACGGTCCGCAACGAGCGACGCTGGAAAAGGAATTGCCCGAGGCGATTTTCTGCGGTTCCCAGCGCGGCGAAGCCCTGGCCAGTCACTATGCATCGGGGGATGTGTTTCTGTTTCCGAGCCTGACCGAAACCTTCGGCAATGTGGTGCTTGAGGCATTAGCCTCGGGGCTGGGGGTGGTGGCGTACGATCAGGCTGCAGCGGCTCAGCATATTCGCCATGGCTACAACGGCGTACTGGCCATGCCCGGGGATGAAGAGGCGTTCTGCGATGCGGCACGCTGGCTGCTGGAGGAGCGCGAAACCTTGCGCTGCGTGCGGCTCAATGCCCGCCAGCATGCAAGCCGTCAGGGCTGGGCGGCGATTATCGAGCAGTTCGAGGGGCAGTTGCGGGGGGCTTGTGCGCAGGAACAAGTTCTATCCGATGCAGCGTTGTTGCCTTAAAAGCTTCGCGGGCAAGCCTCGCCCCTGTAGGAGCGAGGCTTGCCCGCGAAAAGGCCTTTTCAGTCGCCGTTTACACCAGCGTCATCAACGCATCACGGCTGAACGGCAGGATGTCCTGCTCACGACCGTCACGCACTTTCTGCGCCCAGTCCGGGTCCACCAGCAACGCACGACCTACCGCCACCAGGTCAAACTCGTCGTTGTTCAAACGCTCCAGCAGTTTTTCCAGGCTGGCGGGCTGTGCGATCTTGTCGGTGTTGACCATGAATTGCAGGAACTCGCCATCCAGGCCGACGCTGCCAACGGTGATGGTCGGCTTGCCGGTGAGCTTGCGGGTCCAGCCGGCCAGGTTCAGTTCGGAACCATCGAACTCCGGCTCCCAGAAACGCCGCGTCGAGCAGTGGAAAATGTCCACGCCGGCATCGGACAGCGGCTTGAGGAATTCGCCCAACGCCTCAGGTGTCTGCACCAGACGCGCGGTGTAGTCCTGCTGCTTCCACTGGGAGAAACGGAAGATGATCGGGAAACCCTCGCCGACCGCTGCACGCACCGCCTGAATCAATTCGATGGCGAAGCGCGAACGGTTGGCCAGGCTGCCACCGTATTCGTCAGCGCGCTGGTTGCTGCCTTCCCAGAAGAACTGGTCCACCAGATAACCATGGGCACCGTGGATTTCCACGCCATCCATACCGATGCTCTGGGCGTCTTTGGCGGCTTGGGCGAACGCGGCGATCACGTCCTGGATATCCTGTCGGGTCATGCCATGAACCACGACCTGCCCGTCTTTCAGTTTTTCCGACGGACCGTAACCCGGCACGCTGGCATCCGGCTCGGTGCCGATACGACGCACGTTGCCCACATGCCACAGCTGCGGAACGACCTTGCCGCCTTCGGCATGCACCGCGTCGACGACTTTCTTCCAGCCGGCCAGTGCAGCTTCACCGTAGAAGTGCGGCACGTTCGGGTAGCCGTTGGAGGCTTTGTGACCGACGGTGGTGCCTTCGGTGATGATCAGGCCAACCCCGGCGGCGGCGCGGCGACGGTAGTACTCGATCACTTTGGAATTGGGCACGCCGCCCGGCGAAAACGAGCGGGTCATCGGCGCCATGACGACACGGGTCGGCAGTTCGAGAGCGCCGAGGTGAAAAGGCTTGAACAGGGCTTTGACAGGCATGGGACGCTCCACGGGACATAGACTTTATGACGGCGATAATATGGAGAGCGCCCGGCCTTGAACAGCACTATTGATTTGGGTGATTAAGAGTCAAAAGACAGAACGAATTGTAGGAGCGAGGCTTGCCCGCGAAGACGGTCGGTCAGCCGACATCATTGCTGACTGACATGACGCCTTCGCGGGCAAGTCGGATCGCCGCACCACTCGCTCCTACAGGGGGATGTCAGCTCAACGCTTTTTCGATAGCCTGGATAACAGAAGGATCATCCGGCGCCGTACGCGGCGAGAACCGCGCCAATACGCGACCGTCCTTGCCCAACAGGAATTTTTCGAAGTTCCAGGTGATGTCGCCCGGGAATTCCGCGCCCTCGCCCGCCAGAAGGCGATACAGCTGATGACGATCATGACCGTTGACTTCCAGCTTGCTGGACAACGGAAAGCTCACACCATAGTTGAGGCTGCAAAACTCCTGGATCTCTTTCTCGGTGCCCGGTTCTTGCCCGGCAAACTGGTTGCACGGCAAGCCCAGCACGCTGAAACCCTTGCCCTTGTATTGCTGGTAGAGGTTTTCCAGCGCCGCGTATTGTGGGGTCAAGCCACATTTGGAGGCGACGTTGACCACCAGCACGACACGCCCCTTGAAGGGCGCCAGAGGTAGCTCCTGACCATCCAGGGCTGTCAGTTTAAGGTCGTGAAAAGCACTCATGACGAACTCCAAATTCCTGTGTTCTTCTCAAAACAGCCACTTGGCGGTGCCACCAGAGGACAGCCGCGGACTAAAAAGGCGCCCTAGGGCGCCTCTCCAGTTCTCGAAAGCTTAGCGCAGAAAATCAGTGATGATGGCCACCTTCGCCATGGACGTGACCATGAGCGATTTCTTCCTGGCTGGCATCACGGATGGCAACGATCTTGACCTGGAAATTCAGGCGCTGACCGGCCAACGGGTGGTTGCCGTCGACGGTGACATCGTCGCCGTCCAGATCGCGAATGGTGACGATCTGCATCTGGCCGTCCGGAGCGGAAGCGTGGAACTGCATGCCCACTTCCAGTTCGTCGACGCCTTCGAACATGCTGCGGCTCAGGGTGCTGACCAGTTCGGCAGCGTATTCGCCATAGGCATCTTCAGGTTCTACGGCAACAGTCAGTTCGTCACCGACTGCTTTGCCTTCCAGAGCCTTTTCCAGGCCTGGAATGATGTTACCTGCGCCTTGCAGGTAGACCAGCGGCGCGCCGCCGGCGGAGCTGTCGATGACCTCACCAGCGTCGTTGGTCAGGGTATAGTCGATGGAGACAGCCTTATTGGCGGCGATCAGCATGGGGCGAGACCTTTTGCATAAGAAAGATGAATGTCCAAGTTTAGCGAAGCAATCGCCCGAAAGCGAACACAACCCGGACAAACGGGGCGCGATGAAAACCTCGACCGTTACAGGTTTCCATCAGGACGAGGACGGGCACTGGGTGGCCGAGCTGTCATGCGGCCATACCCAACACCTGCGGCACCAGCCGCCGTGGCAATCCCGGGTCTGGGTGCTGGACCCTGTGCTGCGCAATGAAAAAATAGGCCAACCCTTTGATTGCGGTTGGTGCGCACAAGGCTCGGTTAGCGATAACCTTGACCACTGAATATCGGTAGAACGCCAGCCATAGGCGTTCACCATTGCCATGCACCCTTAGAGAATCCGCATGCAAACTTTTTTTATCGCGCCCACCGATTTTGGTGTGGGTCTGACCTCCATCAGCCTCGGGCTGGTGCGTACCCTTGAGCGGGCTGGCCTCAAAGTCGGCTTTTTCAAACCGATTGCCCAACCGCACCCGGGCGACACCGGCCCTGAACGCTCCACCGAACTGGTGGCCCGCACCCACGGCTTGAAACCGCCTCAGCCGCTGGGCCTGGCCCATGTCGAGCGGATGCTCGGCGACGGTCAGCTGGACGAATTGCTCGAAGAAATCATCACCCTTTATCAGCAAGCCGCTGTCGGCAAGGACGTGCTGATCGTCGAAGGCATGGTCCCGACCCGCAGCGCCAGCTACGCCGCGCGGGTCAACTTGCACTTGGCCAAAAGCCTCGACGCCGACGTGATTCTGGTTTCGGCGCCGGAAAACGAAGTGCTGACCGAATTGTCCGGCCGGGTGGAATTGCAGGCGCAATTGTTCGGCGGGCCGAAAGACCCGAAAGTGCTGGGCGTGATCCTCAACAAGGTCAAGACCGACGAAAGCATGGACGTCTTCGCCTCGCGCCTGAGAGAGCACTCGCCGTTGCTGCGCAGTGGCGACTTCCGTCTGCTCGGCTGCATCCCGTTTCAACCGGAGCTGAACGCGCCGCGCACCCGTGACGTGGCCGAGCTGATGGGCGCTCAGGTGCTCAATGCCGGTGACTACGAAACCCGGCGCATGACCAAAATCATCATTTGCGCCCGCACCGTGCGCAATACCGTGGAGCTGCTCAAGCCCGGCGTGCTGGTGGTGACCCCCGGCGATCGCGACGACATCATCCTCGCGGTCAGCCTGGCGGCGATGAACGGTGTGCCTCTGGCCGGCCTGTTGCTGACCAGCGACACCCTGCCCGACCCGCGCATCATGGAGCTGTGCCGTGGCGCCTTGCAGGCGGGCTTGCCGGTGTTGTCGGTGAGCACCGGTTCCTACGACACCGCCAACCAGTTGAACGGTTTGAACAAGGAAATCCCGATCGACGACCGCGAGCGTGCGGAAATCATCACCGATTTCGTCGCCAGCCACCTCGACGCCAACTGGCTGCATCAGCGCTGCGGCACGCCACGGGAAATGCGCCTGTCGCCCGCAGTGTTCCGCTATCAACTGATCCAGCGCGCCCAGGTCGCCAACAAGCGCATCGTGTTGCCCGAAGGCAGCGAGCCGTTGACTGTGCAAGCTGCCGCTATCTGTCAGGCACGGGGCATCGCCCGTTGCGTGTTGCTGGCCAAACCGGCAGACGTCGAGGCGGTCGCCCGCGCCCAAGGCATCGAGTTGCCTCCGGGGCTGGAAATCCTCGACCCGGACCTGATCCGCGAGCGTTACGTCGAGCCGATGGTTGCGCTGCGCAAAACCAAAAGCCTCAACGCGCCGATGGCCGAGCAGCAACTGGAAGACACCGTGGTGATCGGCACCATGATGCTGGCGCTGGATGAGGTCGATGGGCTGGTGTCCGGGGTCATTCACTCCACCGCCAACACCATCCGCCCGGCTCTGCAACTGATCAAGACCGCGCCGGGTTGCACCCTGGTGTCGTCGGTATTCTTCATGCTGTTTCCCGAAGAAGTGCTGGTCTACGGCGACTGCGTGATGAACCCGCACCCGAGTGCCAGCGAACTGGCCGAGATCGCCTTGCAAAGCGCCGATTCGGCAGCGGCATTCGGCATCACTCCGCGAGTGGCGATGATCAGCTACTCCAGCGGTGAATCGGCCAGCGGCGAAGAAGTCGAGAAGGTTCGCGAGGCCACCTTGCTCGCCCACGAACAGCAACACTCACTGCTGATCGACGGCCCGTTGCAATACGATGCCGCTGCCAACGAAACCGTAGCCCGGCAACTGGCGCCGAACAGTCAGGTGGCCGGTCGTGCCACGGTGTTCGTGTTCCCCGACCTGAACACCGGCAATACCACCCACAAAGCCGTGCAACGCAGCGCCGACTGCGTCAGCCTCGGGCCAATGCTGCAAGGCCTGCGCAAACCGGTGAACGACCTGCCGCGTGGCGCGCAAGTCGACGACATCGTGTACACCATCGCGTTGACCGCGATTCAAGCTGCCAACCGACCTATGGATGTTTAAATGCTGGATTTTCTACCTGCACCCGTGCGCGGTGTGATCGCCTCGCTGCTGTTGGCGCTGAATACGATTCTGCTCTGCTCGTTTCTGTTCTGTGTGGCGCTGTTCAAAGTGTTGCCGTTCGCCCTCACCCAACGTTTCGCGCGCTGGCTGATGAGTCATACCCACGAAGCGTGGATCAGTAACAACAAGGGCTGGATGAATCTGGTTTGCCGCACACGCTGGCACCTCAGCGGTTTGCAAGACCTGGACTATCGGCACTCTTATCTGATCACCAGCAACCACCAGAGCTGGGTCGACATCATGGTGTTGCAGTACGCGCTCAACCGTCGCATCCGCCCGCTGAAGTTCTTCCTCAAACAGGAACTGATCTGGGTACCGGTGATTGGCCTGGCGTGGTGGGCGTTGGGTTTTCCGTTCATGAAGCGTTACTCCAAGGCCTATCTGGAAAAGCATCCGCAGAAGAAAGGCAAAGACCTGGAAACCACCCGCAAGACCTGCGACAACTTCCGCAATAACCCGGTGGGGATTTTCAACTTCGTCGAAGGCACGCGCTTCACCGAGGGCAAGCACACCCAGCAGAGTTCACCGTTCCGCTACCTGCTCAAGCCGAAAGCGGGCGGCATTGCATTCGTGCTGGATGCCATGGGCGACCAACTGGAAGCCATCGTCAACGTGACCATCCACTACCCGGCGGGGCGTCCGGGTTACTGGGATTTGCTCTGCGGTAATGTGAAAGACGTGGTGGTGCACTTTCAGGAGCTGAAGATTCCACCGCAGTTCGTTGGCAAGAACTACGACCAGGACGGGGTGTATCGCCTGGAGTTTCAGGGCTGGATCAATCAGCTGTGGCAGGACAAGGATGCGCTGCTGGCGCAGATGCACCGTGAGTATCCAGTGAATTCTTGAGGTGCTCGCGAAGGCGTCCTCCCGGACACAAAAAAGCCCGCAGATGATCACTCATCTGCGGGCTTTTTGTTTTCAGCTAACGCTTAGATCGCGCCACGCTTGCGCAGCAGATCCAGCACTTGCTTGACGCTTTCTTCCAGCGACAGCGACTGGGTGTCGATCACCAGATCGGCATTCAGCGGCACGTCGTACGGGAAGGATTCGCCCGGGATGTTGTCGCCACCCGCCGCGTACAGACCTTGCGGATCACGCTCGGCACAGACCGTCGGCGAGGCCTGGACGTAGACCGTCAGCAGACGCTCCTTGCCAATCAGGTCCTTGGCCTGCTCACGACCTTCGGCACTCGGGGCTACGAACGCCGCCAGTGTCAGTAGGCCCGCTTCGTTGAACTGACGCGCAACGTGCGCCGCACGACGCCAATTCTCGGTACGCCCGGCGCGATCCTGTGGCAGACCTTTGTTCAGGTCATGACGCAGGTTCTGGCCATCGAGTACAAACACCGCGCGGCCCATGTCGAACAGCTTGCGTTCAACCGCATAGGCCAGAGTGCTTTTGCCAGCGCCCGACAGTCCGCTGAACAACACGGTGGCCGGTTGCTGACCGAAGCGCTGGGCGCGCTCTTCGGTGGCCACATGGGCCAGTTTGCCGTGGTGGGAGCTGCTGCCATGCGCCAGCGGCTGAGCGATGATCATGCCGGCCGCGACGGTGCCGTTGGTCAAACGGTCGATGACGATGAACGAACCCGTGGTGCGGTTGCTGTCGTAACCGTCCAGCGCAATGGCCGCGTCGAGGCTGATCTTGACCCGACCGATCTCGTTCAGCTGCAACGAGCTGGCAGGGCCTTCGGCCAAGGTGTTCACGTCCACGCGATTGACGATGCTGGTAATCGAGCCCGGCACGTAAGTCGTGGCGCGCTTGATGTCGTACTTCTTGCCCGGCAGCATCGGCTCTTCAGCCATCCACACCAGCATGGCGTCGAAGGCGTCGGTCACTTGCGGCTGGTTATCGGCGTGCACCAGCAAGTCGCCACGGGAGATGTCGATCTCGTCTTCCATGGTCAGCGTCACCGCTTGACCAGGGCCTGCATGCTCCAGCTCACCTTCGAAGGTGACAATGGATTTCACGCGGCTGCTCTTGCCCGACGGTAACACAACGACTTCGTCGCCCTTGTGCACGATGCCGCTGGCCAGGGTGCCGGCGAAACCACGGAAGTTCAGGTTCGGACGGTTGACGTACTGCACCGGGAAACGCAGGTCGGTGTAGTTGCGATCGCTGGCGATCTCGACGGTTTCGAGGATTTCCATCAGCGACTGGCCGGTGTACCACGGCGAGCGCTCGGACTTGTTCACCACGTTATCGCCCTTGAGCGCAGACATCGGCACGAACGCCATGGTGCTTGGCTTGAACGCGATGCCTTCGGCGAACTTCAGGTAATCGGCCTTGATCGACTCGAACACGCCTTCATCGAAGCCGTTGAGGTCCATCTTGTTGATGGCGACCACGATGTGCTTGATGCCCAGCAACGAGGCGATAAAGCTGTGGCGACGGGTCTGGGTCTGCACGCCGTAACGGGCGTCGACCAGGATGATCGCCAGGTCACAGGTGGATGCACCGGTGGCCATGTTGCGGGTGTACTGCTCATGGCCAGGGGTATCGGCGATGATGAATTTGCGCTTGGCGGTAGAGAAATAGCGGTAGGCGACATCGATGGTGATGCCCTGCTCACGCTCGGCCTGCAAGCCGTCGACCAGCAACGCCAGGTCGATGTCTTCGCCGGTGGTGCCGACTTTTTTCGAGTCGCGGGTAATGGCTTCCAGATGATCTTCGTAGATCATTTTGGAGTCGTGCAGCAGGCGCCCGATCAGGGTGCTCTTGCCGTCGTCGACGTTGCCACAAGTCAGAAAGCGCAGCATTTCCTTGCGTTCATGCTGGCCCAGGTAGGCGAGGATGTCCTCGCTGATCAAATCAGATGCGTGCGACATGACAACCCCTTAGAAATAACCCTGACGTTTCTTTTCTTCCATGGAACCGGCGCCATCGTGATCGATGACTCGGCCCTGGCGTTCGGAAGTTCGCGTCAGGAGCATTTCCTGAATGATGTCGGTCAGGCTAGTGGCCTCGGACTCGACAGCACCGGTCAACGGGTAGTCGCCCAGTGTACGGAAACGGACCTTCTTCTTGACGATGCGCGCCTTGTCTTCGTCGCTCAGGTGATTGAGCAGGCGTTCGTCGTCGATCATGATCCAGGTGCCGTTCATCTCGATGACATCACGTTCGGCAGCGAAATACAGCGGCACGATCGGAATGCCTTCCAGGTAGATGTACTGCCAGATGTCCAGCTCGGTCCAGTTCGACAACGGGAATACGCGGATCGATTCGCCCTTGTTGACCTTGCCGTTGTAGACGTTCCACAGCTCCGGGCGCTGGTTTTTCGGGTCCCAGCGGTGCTTGCTGTCACGGAACGAATACACGCGCTCTTTGGCACGGGACTTCTCTTCGTCACGACGGGCGCCACCGAATGCGGCGTCGAAGCCGTACTTGTCGAGAGCCTGCTTGAGGCCTTCGGTCTTCATGATGTCGGTGTGCTTGGCACTGCCGTGGGTCAGCGGGTTGATACCCTGCGCAACACCCTCGGGGTTGACGTGTACCAGCAGGTCCAGGCCGAGCTCTTCGACCATGCGGTCGCGGAACGCGTACATTTCCTTGAACTTCCACCGGGTGTCGACGTGCATCACCGGAAACGGAAGTTTGCCCGGGAAGAATGCCTTGCGCGCAAGGTGCAGCATCACGGCGGAGTCTTTACCGACGGAGTACAGCATCACCGGGTTATCGAACTCGGCGGCGACCTCGCGGATGATGTGGATGCTTTCGGCCTCCAGCTGTTTCAGATGCGTCAGTTTGTCGACCATGGCTACTCACGAAAACGATCTTATGGACGGCCTGCGGGCCGTGTTCGAGCGGGGAATCCTAGCACAGCGCCCTCTTCTAATCAGGACGGCGACTAGATCGAAAGGGTATATGAATATACCCCCTCGTTTGGGCTCCAGCCCTGTAGTCAAATCGGGTTCGGGCAATCGATGAAGATGTGCTCGAGGGCGAAACGTCGCGCCAGGTAATCACCCAAAGCCTGCACACCGTAACGCTCGGTGGCATGGTGGCCGGCGGCAATGAAACTGATGTCGTTTTCCCGGGCGCTGTGGAACGTCTGCTCGGAGGCCTCGCCACTGAGGTACAGATCAACACCGGCCAACACCGCCTGGTCAATGTAACCCTGGCCGCCACCGGTGCACCAGCCGACCCGACGAATCATCTCGCTGCCTTCGATCAGCAGCGGCTCGCGCCCCATGACTTCCTGTACCCGACGGGCAAAATCGCGGGGAGTCATCGGTTCGCTCAACGAGCCGACCAACCCGACGATTTTCAGGTTATCCGGATCCAGCGGGCCTTCGACGGTAATGTCCAATTGCCGGGCAAGCTGTACGTTGTTGCCGACTTCAGGGTGCAGGTCCAGCGGCAAGTGATAAGACAGCAAGCTGATGTCGTGCTTGAGCAGGGTTTTCAATCGGCGCTGCTTCATGCCGGTGATGCACGGGTTCTCGCCTTTCCAGAAATAGCCGTGATGCACCAGCACCAGATCGGCCTGGGCCTCCACTGCAGCGTCCAGCAGTGCCTGGCTGGCGGTGACACCGCTGACGATGCGCATTACTTGCGGCCGGCCTTCGACCTGCAAGCCGTTGGGGCAGTAATCGGCGATCTTCGCACTTGCCAGGTAACGGTCGGCTTCTTCGACCAGGGTGCTCAGGGCGACGGCCATAAAAGACTCCTAAATATCCCGTTCAGAGGCGCGCGCGGCCTCGTATAATGCGCGACATTATGGGCGGTCTCATACCGCCTGCAACCTCTCAGGACGTGCTTAATGCTCAAGGCGCTGCGTTTTTCCGGCTGGCCGCTGTTGGCCGGCGTGCTTGTCGCTCTACTGATTATTCAGCGTTACCCGCAGTGGGTCGGGCTGCCAAGCCTCGACGTCAATCTGCAACAAGCCCCGCAGACCCTTGGTGTGCAGCAGGGCCCGGTGTCCTATGCCGATGCAGTGACCATTGCCGCGCCGTCGGTGGTCAACCTGTACACCACTAAAGTGGTCAACAAACCCAGCCATCCGCTGTTTGAGGATCCGCAGTTCCGCCGCTTCTTCGGCGACAACTCGCCCAAACAGAAGCGCATGGAGTCGAGCCTCGGTTCGGGCGTGATCATGAGCCCGGAAGGTTACCTGCTGACCAACAACCACGTGACCAGCGGTGCCGACCAGATCGTGGTGGCGCTCAAGGATGGTCGTGAAACCCTGGCCCGGGTCATCGGCAGCGACCCGGAAACTGACCTCGCAGTATTGAAGATAGACCTGAAAAACCTGCCGTCGATCACCGTCGGCCGTTCTGACAACCTGCGCATCGGCGACGTGGCCCTGGCCATCGGCAACCCGTTCGGCGTCGGCCAGACCGTGACCATGGGCATCATCAGCGCCACCGGGCGCAATCAGTTGGGCCTGAACAACTACGAAGACTTCATCCAGACCGACGCTGCGATCAACCCCGGCAACTCCGGCGGTGCACTGGTGGACGCCAACGGTAACCTGACCGGCATCAACACGGCGATCTTCTCCAAGTCCGGTGGCTCGCAAGGCATCGGCTTCGCGATCCCGGTTAAACTGGCGATGGAAGTGATGAAGTCGATCATCGAACACGGCCAGGTGATTCGCGGCTGGCTCGGTATCGAAGTGCAACCTTTGAGTCAGGAACTGGCGGAATCGTTTGGCTTGTCGGGACGCCCGGGAATTGTGGTCGCGGGGATTTTCCGTGACGGCCCGGCGCAGAAGGCCGGCCTGCAACTAGGCGACGTGATCCTCAGTATCGACGGTGAACCGGCTGGCGATGGTCGCAAGTCAATGAACCAGGTGGCGCGCATCAAACCGACCGACAAGGTCACGATTCAGGTGATGCGCAACGGTAAAGAGCTCAAGCTCACCGCAGAAATCGGCCTGCGTCCGCCGCCTGCACCGATCCAGGAAAAAGAAGAAGAGTAGTCGCCAACACCCAAAACCCTGTGGGAGCGTGGCTTGCCCGCGATGGGAACGCCGCGGTGTATCAGGTACACCGCGTCATCGTTCTTCGCGGGCAAGCCACGCTCCCACAGGACCGAGGCGTGTTCTAGAGGTCGCCGAGGCCGTCGATCAGTGCCTGGTTCTGCTCCGGTGTGCCGATGGAAATCCGCAGGAACTGGGCAATCCGCTCTTGCTTGAAGTGCCGAACAATCACGCCCTGTTCGCGCAACTTCGCCGCCAGCCCCGCCGCATCGTGCTTCGGGTGACGGGCGAAAATGAAGTTCGCCGCCGACGGCAACACCTCAAACCCCTTCGCTTCCAGTTGCGCGACCACTTGCTCGCGACTCTCGATGACCAACCGGCAAGTCTTGTCGAAATACTCGCGATCTTCGAACGCCGCTGCAGCCCCCACAATCGCCAGACGATCCAGCGGGTAGGAGTTGAAACTGTTCTTGATCCGCTCCAGCGCCTCGATCAGGTCCGGGTGCCCCACGGCCAGGCCAACCCGCAGGCCGGCCAGGGAACGGGACTTGGACAGGGTCTGCGTCACCAACAGGTTCGGATAACGGTCCACCAGCGTGATCGCCGTTTCCCCACCGAAGTCGATGTAAGCCTCATCCACCACGACCACTGAATCCGGGCTGGCCTTGAGAATCTGCTCGACAGCGTCCAGCGCCAGCAAGCAACCGGTCGGCGCATTCGGGTTCGGGAAGATGATCCCGCCGTTCGGCTTTGCATAGTCCGCCGGGTTGATCTGGAACTGTTCGTCCAGCGCAACCGCATCGAACGTGATGCCATACAACCCGCAGTAAACAGGGTAGAAGCTGTAGCTGATGTCCGGGAACAGCAGCGGTTTATCGTGTTGCAGCAAACCGTGAAAGATGTGCGCCAGGACTTCATCGGAACCGTTACCGAGGAACACCTGATTGCCCTGCACGCCGTAGTACTTGGCAACGGCTTGCTTGAGCAGGTCGCTGTTCGGGTCCGGGTACAGACGCAGGTTGTCGTTCAGTTCGGTTTGCATCGCCGCCAGGGCTTTTGGCGATGGACCGTACGGGTTTTCGTTGGTGTTGAGCTTCACCAGTTTTGCCAGTTTCGGCTGCTCGCCCGGCACGTAAGGCACCAGATTCTTGACGAACGGGCTCCAGAATTTACTCATGTTCAGTTCCCCTGCTTGTCATCAAGAATGCGGTATTCAGCACTGCGGGCGTGAGCGCTCAGCGATTCGCCACGGGCCAGTACGGAGGCGGTCTTGCCCAGTTCGGAGGCACCCTGCTCGGAGCAGAAGATGATCGACGAACGTTTCTGGAAGTCGTAAACCCCCAGCGGCGAGGAGAAGCGCGCAGTGCCGGAGGTCGGCAATACGTGGTTCGGACCTGCGCAGTAGTCGCCCAGGGCCTCGGAAGTGTGCCGGCCCATGAAGATCGCGCCGGCGTGACGGATCTGCGGCAGCCAGGCCTGCGGATCGGCGACCGACAGCTCCAGGTGCTCCGGGGCAATGCGGTTGGCCACTTCGATGGCCTGTTCCATGTCGCGAACCTTGATCAGCGCACCACGGCCATTGATCGAGGTTTCGATGATCTCGGCGCGTTCCATGGTTGGCAGCAGTTTAGCGATGCTGGCGGCCACCTTGTCGAGGAACTCGGCGTCCGGGCTGACCAGAATCGCCTGGGCGTCTTCGTCGTGCTCGGCCTGGGAGAACAGGTCCATGGCGATCCAGTCCGGATCGGTCTGGCCGTCGCACACCACCAGAATTTCCGACGGGCCGGCGATCATGTCGATACCGACCTGGCCGAACACGTGGCGCTTGGCGGTGGCGACATAGATGTTGCCCGGGCCAACCACTTTGTCGACCTTCGGCACGCTTTCGGTGCCGTAAGCCAGCGCGGCAACTGCCTGGGCACCGCCGATGGTGAACACCCGGTCGACGCCGGCGATGCAGGCTGCGGCCAGCACCAGTTCGTTGACTTCACCGCGCGGGGTCGGCACGACCATGACCACTTCGGTCACGCCCGCCACCTTGGCCGGAATCGCGTTCATCAGCACCGAGGACGGGTAGGACGCCTTGCCGCCCGGCACATACAGGCCGGCGCGATCCAGTGGCGTGACCTTCTGGCCCAGCACCGTGCCATCGGCTTCGGTGTAGCTCCAAGAGTCCTGTTTCTGCTTTTCGTGGTAGCTGCGCACACGGGTCGCGGCTTTTTCCAGGGCTTCGCGCTGAGGCACTGTGATGCGGGTCAATGCCAGTTCCAGGCGTTCGCGCGGCAGGATCAAGTCCGCCATGGACGCCACTTGCAGGCCATCGAACTTCTGGGTGAACTCGACCACCGCCGCATCGCCACGCTCGCGCACGGCCTTGATGATGTCCAGCACCCGCTGATTGACCGAGTCGTCAGACACACTTTCCCAGCTCAGCAGATGATCCAGATGATGTGCGAAATCCGGGTCAGCAGCGTTGAGTCGGCGAATTGCAGTCGGTGCGGTCATAGCGAGAGCCTCATAGGATTGGCAAAAACTCGGGCGCCCTAAGCTAGCCGTTGATCCGCTTGGGCACCCGAGAATTCTGGCTATGAGGCGGATAGACGGGCGCGACTCAAGGTCGCGCAGGTGAATCAGCCGCGGTGTCGAGACTCCACTGCCTTGCGCAGGGTGTCGATCAACGCCTGGATACGGGCATGCTGCATTTTCATCGACGCCTTGTTGACGATCAGACGGGAGCTGATGGCAGCGATGAAATCCTGTGGCTCCAGGCCATTGGCCCGCAGCGTGTTACCGGTGTCGACCACGTCGATGATCTTGTCCGCCAGACCGATCAGCGGCGCCAACTCCATCGAGCCGTAGAGCTTGATGATGTCGACCTGACGACCCTGTTCGGCATAGTAGCGCTTGGCGACGTTGACGAACTTGGTGGCAATGCGCAGACGGCCCTTGGGCTCGACTGCGCCGACTTTACCGGCCGTCATCAGTTTGCACTGGGCGATTTGCAGGTCCAGTGGTTCGTACAGACCCTGGCCGCCGTATTCCATCAGCACGTCTTTACCGGCGACGCCCAGATCGGCGGCACCATGCTCGACATAGGTCGGCACATCGGTGGCACGCACGATCAGCAAGCGCACATCGGCCTGGGTCGTGGGAATGATCAGCTTGCGGCTCTTGTCCGGATTCTCGGTCGGCACGATGCCCGCTTCAGCCAGAAGCGGCAGGGTGTCGTCAAGGATGCGGCCCTTGGACAGTGCGATAGTCAACATGGGAAACGTCAGTCCTTATCAAGGTACTCATGCCCGGTCGCAAACGGCGCCGGACACACATCGAGCCGGAAACCGGCTCGACTTCAACAAATCAACGGACGCGTCCCTGCGCCCATGCAGCAGAAACTAGCCCGGTACGCGGCGGATCTTGGCGCCGAGCATCTGCAGTTTCTCTTCGATGCACTCATAACCACGGTCGATGTGGTAGATGCGATCGATCAGGGTATCGCCTTCGGCGATCAGCGCCGAGATCACCAGGCTGGCCGAAGCACGCAGGTCGGTGGCCATGACTGGCGCGCCCTTGAGCTTTTCGATGCCGGTGACGATGGCGGTGTTGCCTTCAACCTGGATGTGCGCGCCCATGCGGTGCAGTTCGTAAACGTGCATGAAGCGGTTTTCGAAGATCGTCTCGATCACGGCACCAGTGCCTTCGGCAATGGCGTTGAGGGAGATGAACTGCGCTTGCATGTCGGTCGGGAACGCCGGGTATGGAGCGGTCCGCACGTTGACGGCTTTCGGCCGCTTGCCGTGCATGTTCAGCTCGATCCAGTCTTCACCGGTGGTGATTTCGGCGCCGGATTCACGAAGTTTTTCCAGAACGGCTTCGAGGATGGTCGGATCGGTATCCTTGACCTTCACACGCCCACCGGTAACCGCTGCCGCCACCAGATAGGTACCGGTCTCGATACGGTCAGGCATCACTTTGTAAGTGGTCGTGTGCAGACGCTCGACGCCATCGATGGTGATGGTGTCAGTGCCGGCGCCGGAAACCTTCGCGCCCATGGCATTCAGGAAGTTCGCCAGGTCGACGACTTCAGGCTCGCGAGCGGCGTTGGCCAGAACGCTGCGGCCCTTGGCCAGAGCAGCCGCCATCATGATGTTCTCGGTACCGGTCACGCTGACGGTGTCGAAGAAGAAGTGCGCACCGCGCAGGCCGCCTTCAGGGGCCTTGGCCTTGATGTAGCCGCCTTCGACGTCGATGACCGCGCCCATGGCTTCAAGACCACGGATGTGCAGGTCAACCGGACGCGAACCGATGGCGCAACCGCCAGGCAGTGCAACTTCGGCTTCACCGAAACGGGCAACCATCGGGCCCAGCACCAGGATCGAGGCGCGCATGGTTTTAACCAGTTCATACGGCGCGATCAGGGTCTTGATGGTGCGCGGGTCGATTTCGACGCTGAGTTTCTCGTCGATCACAGGCTCGATGCCCATGCGACCGAACAGCTCGATCATGGTGGTGATGTCGTGCAGGTGCGGCAGGTTGGCCACGGTCACCGGGCCATCGCACAGCAAGGTAGCAGCCAGAATCGGCAAGGCAGAGTTCTTTGCCCCGGAGATGCGGATCTCGCCATCAAGACGAGCGCCACCAGTAATAATCAATTTATCCATAAGAATCTCGACGCCCTTGGGCTCAGGTGCGCTCGGCCCAGGCCGCGCTGCTGAAAAATTTCATAGTGACCGCATGGATGCTGCCATCGACAATCCACGGGTTCAAATGGGCATAGACCTGCTGCTGACGCTTCACCGGGCTTAACGCCGCCAGTTCATCGCTAATCACGTTCAGTTGGAAATTGCAGCCTTCGCCTTCAACTTCCACCTTCGTGTTTGGCAGCTTTCCTTCAAGGAAGCTCTTCACTTCTACGGCCTGCATGCTCAACCTCAATCGGCGCCCTGTGCGCGCGGGTCGGACATCATACAAAAAAGCCCCGCGCCTGCGAACCCCGCGAAGCAGGACTCTGACGGGGGGCTTCTTTATAGATGCGGTTCAGGGGTGCGCCAACAGCTCGGTCAATTCGCTGACCTGAGCGATTTTGCGCATGTCTTCGGGCATCGCGCGAATGCTCACGGCCTTGCCGGCCACCTGAGCATCGCGCATGAAGCACAGCAGCAGCGACAAGCCGACACTGCTGGACTTCTCCACTGCGGAGCAATCGACCACCAGCGCAGGCGCCTTGCTGGACTTGATCAGTACCTGCCCCTGCTTGCGCAAGTTCGGGCCGGTCCGGTAATCCAGCACACCGCTGAGCAGCAACTCGCCGGTTTCGCTCATGCGAATGGCCGACTCACTCATTGGGTTTTCTTCTCAACAGCTTTTTCGGTGTTTTCCTTGGCTTTGGCGACTTCTCCGGCCCAACCGTTGATGGTCTTGTCCAGATCGTTGCCGTTGCGCTGCATTGCATCAGCGAACTGATCACGGAACAGCTTGCCAATGTTGATGCCGTTGATAATGACGTTACGCAACTTCCATTCGCCGTTGATCTTTTCGAGCGTGTAAGACACAGGATAGATCGCGCCGCTACTGCCTTTGACCGTCATGCCAACGCTGGTACGGTCTCCTGACTCATCCTTGGCAGGCTCAACGGTGATGCCCTGGTTGTTGTATTCGAGCAATGCGTTGCCATAAAACTGGAACAGGCCCTTTTTGAAGTTTTCTTCAAACGTCTTCATTTGCTCGGGCGTTGCTTTGCGCGAGTATTTGACCGTCATGATGCTTTTGGAAATGCCCTCGGCATCCACCACGGGTCCGACGATAGTGTTCAAGGCCGTATAAAAGTCTTGTGGATCCTGCTTGTACTTCTCTTTATTGGCCGACAGGTCGGCGAGCATCCGGGTCGTAGTGTCCTGAACCAGATCGTGCGCCGACTGCGCCGCCAGGGCGTTAGCCATCAACGGCAAGGCCGCGAGCAATATCAACAGGCCACGTCGTAAGATAGAGATCATTGAAAAACTCCTCATTTGGCGTCTTTGCTAACGGTATTGAGCAGAAATTTACCAATCAGGTCCTCAAGCACCAGCGACGACTGCGTGTCGTGGATGGTTCCACCATCCTTGAGCAGGGTTTGTTCCCCGCCCACACTGATACCGATGTATTTCTCACCCAATAGGCCAGCGGTCAGGATAGATGCAGTGGAGTCAGTCGGCAGGTTATCTACGCGCTTTTCCAGTTGCATGGTCACCCGACCGGTGAAGCTGTCGCGATCCAGATCGATCGCAGTGACCTTGCCGATGGTCACACCGGCCATGGTCACTTTAGCTCTGACAGTCAAACCGGCGATATTATCGAAATACGCATAAAGTTTATAAGTATCGGTGGTTGCGCTCGGGGACAGGCCACTGACCCGCAACGCAAGCAACAGCAAAGCCAGGATGCCAGCCAGCAAGAAAAGGCCGACACCGATTTCCAGGGTGCGGTTTTGCATCAGAAATCTCCAAACATCAAGGCGGTCAGAATAAAGTCCAGGCCGAGTACCGCCAAAGAGGCGTACACCACGGTCTTGGTAGTGGCACGACTGATCCCCTCGGAAGTGGGCTCGCAGTCATAGCCTTGGAATACGGCGATCCAGGTCACGACGAAGGCAAAAACGATGCTTTTGATAATGCCGTTGAGCACATCGTCGACAAACGTCACGCTGTTTTGCATGTTCGACCAGTAGGAGCCTTCATAGACACCCAGCCAGTCGACGGCCACCCACGAACCGCCCCAGATACCCACCACGCTGAAAATCATTGCCAGCACCGGCAGGGAAATGAAGCCGGCCCACAGGCGCGGAGCAATAATGTACTTGAGCGGGTCAACCCCGATCATTTCCAGACTGGACAGTTGCTCGGTGGATTTCATGTTGCCGATTTCGGCGGTCAGCGCCGAACCCGCACGCCCGGCGAACAGCAAGGCCGTGACGACCGGCCCCAGTTCACGCAGCAGTGTCAGCGCAACCATCTGCCCGACAGCCTGCTCCGAGCCATAGCTGGACAGGATATTGAAGCCCTGCAGCGCCAGCACCATACCGATGAACACCCCGGAGACCACGATGATCACCAGGGACATCACGCCAACCGAATGCAGTTGCTTGACCAGCAGGCCAAAACTGCCGCCGATGCCACCGCGACCGAGCAAGGCATGAAACAGGAACAGCGCCGAACGCCCGAATACCGCCAGCACATCGATGCCGGCGTGGCCGAAACGGCGCACTCTTTCTATTAATGAAATCTTGCGCATCAGCGCTTCCCCAGAAGATCTGCGCGGTAATCCGTCGCTGGAAAGTGGTATGCGACCGGGCCGTCGGGTTCGCCAGTCATGAACTGGCGGATCCGCGGCTCCTGCGAATTCATCAATTCCTTGGGTGTACCCTGCCCCAACACCTGCCCGTCACCTACCACAATGATGTAGTCGGCGATGCTTGCGGTCTCGGCCAGATCGTGGGAGACCACGATGCTGGTGATGCCCAGCGCATCGTTGAGCAGGCGGATCAGGCGCACCAGCACGCCCATGGCGATCGGGTCCTGGCCGACAAAAGGCTCGTCGTACATGAGAATCTGCGGATCGAGGGCAATCGCCCGGGCCAGCGCGACTCGACGTTTCATGCCGCCAGACAATTCGTCAGGCATCAGGTCTAGGGCGCCACGCAAGCCCACGGCCTGCAATTTGAGCAGGACAATGTCGCGAATCATCTCTTCCGGCAGCGTGGTATGAACACGTAGCGGAAAGGCGACGTTCTCGAATACATCGAGATCGGTAAACAGCGCGCCGCTCTGAAACAGCACGCCCATGTGCTTGCGCGCATCGAACAAATCGCTGCGCGACAACGTTGGCAGGTTCTGGCCATTGACCCAGACTTCACCGCTGGTGGGGCGCAATTGTGCCCCCATCAACCGCAGCAGTGTGGTCTTGCCACACCCGGAAGGCCCCATAATGCCGGTGACCTTGCCGTGTGGTATGCGGATATCGATGTTATTGAAAATGCTGCGCGCACCGCGCTTGAAGGTCAGTCCCTTCAGCTCGACCGCGTAGGCGTTATCGGCACTCATCTAAACTCCTTGCGATGCAGCCTCTCACTCGGACGCCTGGCTTTCTGACGAAAGCACATACCTTCCCGGGCAGGCCGAACTGGCGGCGAACTATATCACTGCAATCATCAAGCGCCCAAGGCCCAAGCCGGGCACTATCAACAACATGAGCGCCTGGAATCATCTATTTAGAGGATTCGGCAACAAGGAATGACAAACCGCGACGAACTTGCGTGAGGGTTTTGATCATTACCGTTATAATCGCCGCCTTTTCATCAGGCTATACGATTTCTGACATGAGCCAATCCAGCGACCTGATTCAATCTGCACAACGCACCATCCGTCTCGAACTGGAAGCCGTGCAAGGCTTGTTACCCCATATCGACGCAGATTTCGTACGCGCTTGCGAGATGATTCTGGCCAGCAAAGGCCGCGTAGTCGTGGTCGGCATGGGCAAATCAGGGCACATCGGCAACAAGATTGCCGCCACCCTGGCCAGCACCGGCACCACGGCATTCTTCGTGCATCCAGCTGAAGCCAGCCATGGCGACATGGGCATGATCACGCGTGACGACATCATCCTGGCACTGTCGAACTCCGGCTCCACCAATGAAATCATTACCCTGCTGCCACTGATCAAGCGCCTGGGCATCAAATTGATCAGCGTCACCGGTAATCCCGACTCAGCGCTGGCCAAGGCTGCCGAGGTCAACCTCAACGTCCACGTCGAGCACGAAGCCTGCCCGCTGAACCTGGCGCCAACCTCATCGACCACCGCCGCTCTGGTGATGGGCGATGCCCTGGCGGTGGCGCTGCTGGAAGCCCGCGGCTTTACCGCTGAAGACTTCGCCTTTTCCCACCCAGGCGGCGCACTTGGCCGACGCCTGCTGTTGAAAGTGGAAAACGTCATGCACGCCGGGCAAGAGCTGCCGCAGGTTCAGCGCGGCACCCTGCTCAAGGACGCGCTGATGGAAATGACCCGCAAGGGCCTGGGCATGACCGTGGTTCTGGAAGCCAACGGCAAACTCGCCGGGATCTTCACCGACGGCGATCTGCGTCGCACCCTGGACCGCAGCATCGACATACACAGCGCCACCATCGACCAGGTCATGACTGCCCACGGCAAGACCGCTCGTGCCGAGATGCTTGCCGCCGAGGCGCTGAAAATCATGGAAGACCACAAGATCAACGCACTGGTCGTGGTCGATAGCGAAGACCGCCCGGTCGGCGCCTTGAACATGCACGATTTGCTGCGCGCTGGAGTAATGTAATGAGCACGGACCTGCTGCAACGCGGCAAACAGATCAAACTGGCGGTATTCGACGTCGACGGCGTGCTGACCGACGGGCGCCTGTACTTCCTCGAAGACGGCAGCGAATTCAAGACCTTCAATACTCTCGACGGCCAGGGCATCAAGATGTTGATGGCAGCCGGCGTACAGACAGCTATCATCAGCGGACGCAAGACCCCGGTGGTCGAACGACGGGCCAAGAACCTCGGCATTCCACACCTGTATCAGGGTCGCGAAGACAAACTGGTGGTGCTCGACGAGCTCCTTGCCCAACTCAACCTGAGCTATGAACAAGTGGCCTATCTCGGCGACGACCTGCCAGACCTGCCGGTGATTCGCCGCGTCGGCCTGGGCATGGCCGTGGCCAGCGCCGCCAGCTTCGTGCGCGAACACGCCCACGGCATCACCCAGGCCCGCGGTGGCGAGGGTGCCGCTCGCGAATTCTGCGAATTGATCCTGCGCGCCCAGGGCCGCCTCGATGCGGCCAACGCCGCGTACCTGTGAGCCCATCATGCTGAGCAAAAAGATTCGTAACATCCTGATATTCGGCTGTATCGCGGCACTGTTCGCCGCGGTCGGCTACTGGAACATCAGCCCGGAACGTTTCCTCGACAAGCCAGTGGTCAAGGTCGATGAAAGCGCGATCGACTATTACGCCATCAACGCCCACAGCGTGCAGTACCTGCCGGACGGCAAATTGCAGTATGAAATGACGTCCGACAAGGTCGAACACCTGAAGGCGACGGAAGTGACGTTGCTGTCCAACCCTGACCTGAACATGTTTCGCGGCACCGAATTCCCCTGGCACGTCCAGAGCGATCGCGGCGAAGTCAACCCGGACGGCACCCAGGTCGAGTTGATCGACTCGGTACGTATCACGCGTTTCGACGAAAAAAACCGTAAAACCCTGATTACCACCACCCGTATGACAGTGTTCCCGCAGCAGCAATATGCGCAGACCGATCAACCCGTTAGAATCGACGGCGCCGGCGGTGTATCGACAGGCAACGGAATGAAAGCGTACTTGAAAGAAAGCAGGATACACCTGCTATCGAACGTAAGAGGACAGTATGAGGCTCGTTAAAACTCTCCCTATTTTGCTCGGTCTGAGCGCAGCACTGGGAAGCGTGAGCGCCTGGGCTCTGCCGACCGATCAAGCGCAGCCTATCCGCATTCAGGCCGACGACGCCCAGCTGGACGACAAGAATGGTATTGCCACCTATAAAGGTGACGTGATCATCACTCAGGGCTCGATGAAGGTCACCGGCAACACCGTGACCATCACTCGCACCCCGACTGGCGACATCGACGTGGTGACCTCGGTGGGCAACCTGGCGTACTTCGAGCAATTGCAAACAGCTGGCGACACCAAGCCTGTTCAGGGTTGGGGCGTGACCATCCAATATCACGCCGCGCAAAACCGCGTCGTACTGATCGACAAGGCCAAAGTTGTCGACAAGGACAACAACGTCACCCAGGGCGAAAAAATCGTCTATGACACGGTGAAAAAATTGGCCAGCGCCGGTCGCGCCACGGGCAGCAAGGTCACCGAGGCACGTCCGCGTATCGACATGGTGATCCAGCCGAAAAAGAAAACCGACGAGCAAAAGGCCCAGTAATGGCAACTCTGAAAGCTCAGCATCTGGCCAAGAGCTACAAGAGCCGCCAGGTCGTGCGCGACGTCAGCCTGTCCATCGACAGCGGTCAGATTGTCGGCTTGCTTGGCCCCAACGGCGCAGGCAAGACCACCTGCTTCTACATGATCGTCGGCCTGGTACAGGCCGATCAGGGCCGCGTACTGATCGACGACCTGGACGTCAGCCACCAGCCGATGCACGGTCGCGCAAAGGCCGGTATCGGCTATCTGCCGCAAGAAGCGTCGATCTTCCGCAAGCTGTCGGTGACCGACAACATCATGGCCATCCTCGAGACCCGCAAGGAACTCGACAAGGCCGGTCGCCGCAAAGAGTTGGAAAGCCTGCTGCAGGAATTTCACATTCACCACATCCGTGACAGCCTTGGCATGAGCTTGTCCGGTGGCGAACGCCGTCGCGTGGAAATCGCCCGGGCACTGGCCACCAACCCGAAATTCATCCTCCTCGACGAACCCTTCGCCGGCGTGGACCCGATCTCGGTGGGCGACATCAAGCAGATCATCCACCACCTCAAGGCCAAAGGCATTGGCGTGCTGATCACTGACCACAACGTCCGTGAAACCCTGGACATCTGCGAAACAGCCTACATCGTCAACGATGGCCAGCTGATCGCCGAAGGTGACTCCGCCACCATCCTGGCCAACGAATTGGTCAAGGAAGTGTATCTGGGCCATGAGTTCCGCCTGTAAGCGCTGAGGAGTCTGGCCAGTCGTCAGAGCGCTCATTTCAATAAAAAATCAACAGGTTTTTATTGTTACAGCGCTCTAGGCAAACACTTCAGTTTCAGGCATATAATTTGCTTATGTTTGGCGCTTCGGCGCCCTGTAGTGGATGGCGCATGTGCGCCGGCGAATAAGGTGTTAAGCCCCTGCCATGAAACCATCGCTAGTCTTGAGAATGGGCCAGCAGCTGACGATGACACCGCAGCTGCAACAGGCCATCCGCCTGCTCCAATTGTCGACCCTGGACCTGCAACAGGAAATCCAGGAGGCCCTGGAGTCCAATCCGATGCTCGAACGCCAGGAAGAAGGCGACGACTTCGATAACGCCGACCCCTTGGCCGACAACACCGAACAAAAACCCAACGCCGACATTCAGGAGCCCTCCTACCAGGAAACCGCCCCGACAGTGGATAACCTTGAGGAAGGCGACTGGAACGAGCGCATTCCCAACGAACTGCCTGTCGATACCGCCTGGGAAGACGTCTACCAGACCAGTGCCAGCAGCCTGCCGAGCAACGATGACGACGAGTGGGACTTCACCACCCGTACATCGGCCGGCGAAAGCCTGCAAAGCCATTTGCTCTGGCAACTGAACCTGGCGCCGATGTCCGACACCGATCGCCTGATCGCCGTGACCCTGATCGATTGCATCAATAATCAGGGCTATCTGGACGAAACCCTCGAGGAAATCCTCGATGCCTTCGATCCGGAACTGGATATCGAACTGGACGAAATCGAAGCCGTCCTGCACCGCATTCAGCAATTCGAACCTGCCGGCATCGGCGCCCGCAATCTTGGTGAATGCCTGCTGCTGCAACTGCGCCAACTGCCCGCCAAGACCCCTTGGCTGGCCGAGGCGAAACGCCTGGTCACCGATTACATCGACCTGCTCGGCAGCCGCGACTACAGCCAGCTGATGCGCCGCATGAAGCTCAAGGAAGATGAACTGCGCCAGGTGATCGAACTGGTCCAGAGCCTCAACCCGCGCCCAGGTTCGCAAATCGAGTCTACCGAAGCCGAATACGTCGTTCCCGACGTGATCGTGCGCAAGGACAACGAGCGCTGGCTGGTGGAATTGAACCAGGAGTCGGTGCCACGCCTGCGAGTCAACGCCCAATACGCCGGCTTCGTACGCCGCGCCGATACCAGCGCCGATAACACCTTCATGCGTAATCAGTTGCAGGAGGCTCGCTGGTTCATCAAGAGCCTGCAAAGCCGCAACGAAACCCTGATGAAAGTCGCCACCCAGATCGTCGAGCATCAACGCGGCTTCCTGGAGTACGGCGACGAGGCCATGAAGCCGTTGGTGCTGCATGACATCGCCGAAGCGGTGGGCATGCACGAATCGACGATTTCACGGGTAACCACGCAAAAATTCATGCATACCCCACGGGGCATCTATGAACTGAAATACTTTTTTTCCAGCCACGTCAGCACCTCCGAAGGCGGTGAATGCTCGTCCACGGCGATCCGCGCGATCATCAAAAAACTGGTTGCCGCGGAAAATCAGAAAAAGCCGTTGAGTGACAGCAAGATCGCTGGTTTACTGGAGGCACAAGGCATTCAGGTGGCTCGCCGCACCGTCGCCAAGTACCGCGAATCCCTCGGGATCGCGCCTTCGAGCGAACGTAAGCGGTTGATGTAGAGCCACGCCACAGCGTTCCAGTGGTAGATCATCTGATCTACCGCTTTATGCACTGGCAACGAAGGAGAAGCTGTATGCAAGTCAACATCAGTGGACACCAACTGGAAGTGACCGAACCTCTTCGCACCTACATCGGCGAAAAACTCGAACGATTAGAGAGGCATTTCGACAAGATCACCAACGTGCAGGTCACGATGACGGTCGAGAAGCTCAAGCAGAAAATCGAAGCCACGCTGCATATTCCCGGCAATGAAGTGGTCGCTAACGCGGAACATACCGATATGTACGCAGCGATCGACGCACTGACCGACAAGCTGGATAAACAACTCAAAAAGCATAAGGAAAAGACCCAGAGCCTCCTCCAGGGCGCGACCGGTCGTTGACACTCCCAACCCATGATCCGACTTGAAAGCATCCTGACCCCCGGCCGTTCCCTGGTGAACGTGCCGGGCGGCAGTAAAAAGAAAGCCCTCGAGCAAATTGCCAACCTCATCCATCGCGAAGTGCCGGATCTGGCCATGCAGGATGTCTTCGAGAGTCTGGTCGCCCGTGAAAAACTCGGTTCCACCGGTTTTGGCAACGGTATCGCCATCCCCCACTGCCGTCTCAAGGGCTGCGAATCGCCCATCAGTGCCTTGATGCACCTGGACGCACCCATCGATTTCGACGCCATTGACGGCGCCCCGGTTGACCTGCTGTTTGTACTGCTGGTCCCGGAAGCCGCCACCGATGCGCACCTGGAGTTACTGCGCCAGATCGCCAGCATGCTTGATCGCAAGGAAGTGCGTGAAAAACTGCGCAGTGCCCCGAGCAACGAAGCCTTGTATCAGGTTGTCCTGGACGAGCAAAACGGTCATTAATCATGCGCCTGATCATCGTCAGTGGCCGCTCCGGCTCAGGTAAAAGCACCGCCCTCGATGTTCTCGAGGACAACGGCTACTACTGCATCGACAACCTGCCTGCCGGCCTGCTGCCGGAACTGGCCGAACGCGCACTGATTCACACCGAACTGGCACAGCCGCTGGTGGCCGTGTCCATCGACGCACGCAACTTGCCTAGCCACCTGTCACGGTTTCCCGAATTGCTGGAAGAAGTCCGCAGCCGGCATATCCAGTGCGATGTGCTGTATCTGGACGCCGATGAAGAGACCCTGCTCAAACGCTTTTCGGAAACCCGCCGCCGTCACCCGCTGAGCAGTGCCAATCGCTCGCTGGCGGAGGCGATAGAGGACGAAACCAATCTGCTGGGGCCGATCGCCGATCTGGCCGACCTCAAGGTCAACACCACCAGTCTGAACCTGTATCAGCTGCGCGATACCATCAAGCTGCGCCTGCTGAATCAGCCGGAACCCGGCACTGCGTTTCTGGTGGAGTCTTTCGGGTTCAAGCGTGGAATGCCGGTGGACGCCGATCTGGTGTTCGACGTGCGCTGCCTACCCAACCCTTACTGGAAACCGGAGCTGCGGGCACAATCCGGGCTCGATCAACCGGTGGCCGAGTACCTGGCGGCGCAGCCTGACGTTGAAGAAATGTTCCAGGACATTTCCTCGTACCTGCTTAAATGGTTGCCCCGCTTTGCCGCCAGCAACCGCGCCTATGTCACCATAGCCATTGGCTGCACCGGCGGGCATCATCGCTCTGTCTACCTGACCGAACGTCTGGGTCAGGTCCTGCAACAATCCCTGAAGAACGTCCAGGTTCGCCACCGCGACCTCAGCTAAAGGATTCACATCGCGATGCCTGCTCTGGAAATCGAAATCATCAACAAGCTGGGCCTGCATGCCCGCGCGTCTGCCAAATTTGTCGGAGTCGCCGGTCAGTTCAAGGATTGCACGATCAGGGTAGGACGCACGCCAGAATCCGCAGTCGACGGCAAAAGCATCATGGCCATGATGATGCTGGCTGCTGGCAAGGGCACCAAAATCTACCTGAGTACCGAAGGCGAGCAGGCTGACGAGGCGCTGCAGGCATTGGTGAAGTTGATCAACAATTACTTTGACGAAGGCGAATAAACAGCAAAAGATCGCAGCCTTCGGCAGCGCCTACGGGCTGCGATCCAATGATCCAAAAAAAAAGCGCCACCCGATCGGGTGGCGCTTTTTTTGTAGCAACCGCAGCTTAGCTACCCGCCACCGTCATCCGCTCGATCAACACCGAACCGGTGCGAATGTTGCTGCGCAATTCCAAGTCATTACCGACCGCAATGATCTGCTTGAACATGTCACGCATGTTGCCGGCGATGGTCACTTCCTGCACCGCGAACTGGATCTCGCCGTTCTCGACCCAGAAACCCGCCGCGCCACGGGAGTAATCGCCAGTGACCATATTCAGGCCCTGCCCCATCAGCTCGGTAACCAGCAGGCCACGGCCCATGCGGCGCAGCAAGGCCGCCTGATCTTCGTCGCCATGGGTGACGAACAGGTTGTGCACCCCGCCGGCATTGGCGGTGCTCGGCATACCCAGCTTGCGGCCGGAGTAGGTACCGAGAATGTAGGACACCAGTTCACCGTTCTCAACGAACGGTTTGGCGTAAGTCGCCAGGCCATCGCCGTCGAAGGCCGAACTGCCCAGGGCACGCATCAAGTGCGGACGCTCATCGATGGTCAGCCATTCAGGGAACAGTTTCTGCCCCAGCGTGCCTTCGAGGAATGACGACTTGCGGTACAGACTGCCGCCGGAGATCGCCGAGAGAAAACTACCGAACAAACCTCCGGCCAGTTCCGCGGAAAACAGCACCGGCACTTCGCAGGTCGGTACCGGGCGTGCGCCCAAGCGGCTCGCCGCCCGTTGCGCGGCACGCTGGCCGATGCTCTCCGGGCTGGCCAACAAATTGCCCTGCCGGTTCACGTCGTACCAGTAATCACGCTGCATCTGGCCATCAGCCTCGGCGATCATCACGCAGCTGAGGCTGTGACGAGTCGAGGCGTAACCACCGACGAAACCATGGCTGTTGCCGTAAACCCGGCAGCCCTGGTGAGTGCTGAGGGTGGTGCCATCCGCGTTCTTGATCCGGCTATCAGCGGCAAATGCGGCCGCTTCACAGGCCAGGGCCTGCTCGATGGCTTGCTCCGGAGTGATGTTCCATTGGTGAAACAGATCGAAATCCTGCAGGTCCTTAGCCATGAGCGCTTCATCCGCCAGGCCTGCGGCTTCGTCTTCCGACGTGTGTTTGGCGATTGCCAGCGCAGCAGCAACGGTTTCGCGAATCGCTTCCGGACCACTGGCCGAGGTGCTCGCCGAGCCCTTTCGCTGACCGACATACAGGGTAATGCCGAAGCCCTGGTCGCGATTGAATTCAACGGTTTCGACTTCCCGCTGACGCACCGTGGTCGACAGGCCCTGTTCCAGCGATACCGCCACTTCACAGGCACTGGCACCCTGGCGCTTGGCTTCAGCAATGATCTGCTCGACTTGTTCTTGCAGTGCCGGCAACGCTTGTGGGCCGACGCTTTCAACTGCACTCATGCTGTTCTCCACTCAAATTCTGCTTTCGGTAACGGTCATCGAGCGACCGGGCCGGACAAGCGGCCCCCGACTGGTTATCATGGCGGCGTTTCTTTGCGGACGGCCACCATGGTTGATTCTTACGACGACTCCCTCGATACGGGAGAAAAAAGCAAATCCCAGGTCAAACGCGAGCTGCATGCTCTGGTTGACCTCGGCGAGCGCCTTACAACACTCAAGCCTGACCTGCTGGCAAAACTGCCCTTGACCGACGCTTTGCGCCGGGCTCTGGCCGATGCGCCCAAGCACACCGCGAACATCGCGCGTAAACGGCACCTTCAGTTCATCGGCAAGCTGATGCGCGATCAGGACACTGGCGCCATTCTGAGCCTGCTCGATCAACTCGATGCCTCCACCCGGCAGTACAACGAACGTTTCCATGGCCTGGAACGCTGGCGCGATCGCTTGATCGCAGGCGACGACGCCGTCCTGGAGAAGTTCGTCGTCGATTACCCGGAGGCCGATCGTCAACAATTGCGCTCCCTGATCCGTCAGGCCCAGCACGAACTGGCGACCAACAAGCCACCGGCTTCGAGCCGTAAAATCTTCAAGTACATCCGTGAGCTGGACGAGACTCAACGCGGTTTGCGTTAAGTCCCGAATCGGGTGAGTTGCCTCGCAACTCACCCGAAGCTTCACTTTTTCAAGAACCCCTTACGATCCTGTGCCACCTACGGTGATCGCATCGATTTTCAGCGTTGGCTGGCCGACACCCACCGGCACCGACTGCCCGTCCTTGCCACACGTCCCCACACCGCTGTCCAACGCCAGATCGTTACCGACCATCGACACCCGGCTCATGGCTTCCGGCCCGTTGCCGATCAAGGTCGCGCCTTTGACCGGGGCAGTAATCTTGCCGTCTTCGATCAGGTACGCCTCGCTGGTGGAGAACACGAACTTGCCACTGGTGATGTCCACCTGACCGCCGCCGAGGTTGGCGCAGTAGATGCCTTTTTTCACCGAGGCGATGATTTCCGCCGGGTCGCTTTCGCCGCCGAGCATGTAAGTGTTGGTCATGCGTGGCATCGGCAGATGCGCATAGGATTCGCGACGACCGTTGCCGGTGCGGGCCACGCCCATCAGGCGCGCATTGAGCTTGTCCTGCATATACCCCTTGAGCACGCCGTTTTCGATCAGCGTGGTGCACTCGGTCGGAGTGCCTTCGTCGTCGACACTCAAGGAACCACGACGTCCAGCCAAGGTGCCATCATCGACAATGGTGCAAAGCTTCGATGCAACCATCTCGCCCATGCGCCCACTGTAGGCCGAACTGCCTTTGCGATTGAAATCGCCTTCCAGGCCATGGCCAACGGCTTCGTGCAACAACACGCCGGACCACCCCGAACCCAACACCACAGGCAACGTACCCGCCGGGGCAGGGATCGCTTCCAGATTCACCAGCGCCTGACGCAAAGCTTCACGGGCATAGCCCATGGCGCGGTCTTCGCTGAGGAAATAGCGGTAATCGGTACGACCGCCACCGCCATGACCGCCGCGCTCACGACGACCGTTCTGCTCGACGATCACACTGACGTTGAAACGCACCAGCGGCCGCACATCCGCCGCCAGACCGCCATCGGTGGAGGCGATCAAAATCCGCTCCCAGACCCCGGCCATGCTCACGGTGACTTGCTGGATACGCGGGTCAAGGGCACGCGTCGCCACGTCGATACGCTTGAGCAGCTCGACTTTCTCGGCGCGAGTCATCACCTCCAGCGGGTTGTCCGGCCCGTACAACTGAGCGACATCCTGAGTGGTGAAAGCTTGTACGGTGCCATTCTGCCCAGCCCGGGAGATCGAACGGGCCGCACGGGCCGCCGCGCCCAGTGCTTCGAGGGTGATCGCATTGCTGTAGGCGAAACCGGTTTTTTCCCCCGATTGCGCACGCACGCCGACACCCTGGTCGAGGTTGAAGCTGCCTTCCTTGACGATCCCGTCTTCCAGCGCCCAGGACTCGGAAATCTGCCCCTGGAAATACAGGTCGGCGGCATCGATGCCCGGGCCGGCCAGATCGCCGAGCACACCTTGCAGGCTCTCGATCGTTACGCCGCCGGGCGCCAGGAGGTGTTCACTGACAGAGGACAACAACTCGCTCATATGCTTTACGCCTTAAATTCGTCGTTCTGATGCAGGTCGCTGAGCGCCCTGCGAGAAAAAGCGCCGGTGAGTGGACACCGGCATCCGCGCCCTGATGGACGCCTGTTCGCTGCTGTCGCGTTCGGCCAGCAGCACGGCCTCGCCCTGATCCTGTTGTGCCAGCACCCGTCCCCATGGGTCGATGATGGCGGCATGACCAAAGGTCTCTCGTGGCCCCGGATGTGTTCCACCCTGGGCGGCCGCGAGCACATAACATTGAGTCTCGATGGCCCGCGCGCGAATCAGTACGTCCCAATGGGCCGCGCCGGTCACTGCGGTAAAGGCCGACGGCGCGGTAATCAATTCCGCACCGGCAGCACGCAATTCGCTGTAAAGCTCCGGAAATCGCAAGTCGTAGCACACCGTCAGGCCGACTCGACCGACCGGCGTATCGGCAACCACCACACCACTGCCATAAGCATAGTCATCGGATTCGCGATAACGCCCGCGATTGTCCGCCACGTCCACGTCGAACAGGTGCAGCTTGTCGTACCGCGCCACGGTCTCGCCCTGATCGTCGACCAACAACGAGCATGCATGCGCTTTGGCGGTCGGTTGATCCGCCGGCGGCAACGGCAACGTGCCGGCTACTATCCATAACTTGAGGTCGCGGGCGGTCTGTTTCAACCATGGCAGGATCGGGCCTTCGCCCAAGGCTTCGGCGCGGCCGATGTCAGCAATGTCGCGACGGCCCATGGCAGCGAAGTTTTCCGGCAACACGGCCAGCCGCGCGCCACCGGTCGCCGCCTGCTCAAGCAGGCGACGGGCCTGGACCAGATTGGCCAGTACGTCGCTCTGGCTGACCATTTGAATCACCGCTACAGACATGGCCATTTCCTTTTTTGTGATTTCCCACTGCCGCAGGTCAACGACGCTCCCTTGTAGCAGCTGCCGCAGGCTGCTACAGGGAACGTGGCGGCTACAAAAGAACCTTTGGCCATGCTACTCCATAGGCCCGGAGAGTGCTTTTTCAAAAAAAGCTCAAAAAGGCTTGTCGAAGGTGATTTTTGGCTCTTTCCACGGACCTTTGACCGTGTATCTGACGCTGGCGAAGCGCGCCACGCGATCACCGATCAGTTTGTCGATGAGGAATAGCGCTCCGCCGACGGCTGGTGCACCGACGATCAGCGCGGCGATCGGCAGGTTGTTGGTCACCGGCAAAGTCACCAGCAACTTGGCATCGACCTGATCAGCCACCAGATCCAGAGTGCCGTTAAGCTCCACGTTACTCGACGGACCGGTCAGCAAGATCGGCTCACGGGTCACGTAGACCCCATTACTCGCGACCAGCAAGCCTTTGACCCGGTCATAGCTCAAGCCTTTGCCGAACAGGTCGGAAAAGTCCAGGCGCAAGCGGCGGCCGATGGAGTTGAAGTTGAGCAGGCCGAATACCCGCAGCGCCTGGGCACCGCCCTCGGCTTCTACGAACTGACCTTTATTGAGCGAAGCATCGAGACTGCCGGAGAAACGCTTGGTGGCCAACCACGCCGGCGAGCCGGGCCAGCGACCGTCGACATCCATATGGAATTCTTCGCTGGTGACACTCGGCGCAAAACCCCAGCCCTTGAGCACGTCGGCGAGGTTCTTGCCACTGACCCGGCCCTTGTACCAACTGCTGGAGTTACCCGGCATGCCTTCCCAGCCCCCGCTGCCCCGCAAGAGGATGCCCTTGAGGCCCAGATCCAGGCTATTGAAGGTAATGCCCTTGGCGGTCGGACGGACTTTCAATTGCCAGGCGCCCACCAGATCCTGCCCCTGGTACAGCTGATCGATGGTGATATCCAGCGCCGGGATCTTCGTCGGGTCCACAGTGGCCAGCGGATCCGGCGAATTTTCATCGGCCAGCACCGTCGGGTCTGGGGCCGGCAAACGTACGTATTGCAGATTGACCGCAATCGGTGCGGCTTTCGCATCAGGGATACCGAAGGTGCCCTTGGCCTGCTGACTGTCGAGTTGCAGAGCCCATGCGGACGGTTTGCGCGTCAATTGCACCGACGCCTGGTCGAGGATGGTGCCGAAAGCAATGAGCTTACCGACCTTGAAATCTGCACCGCTGAGCAATTGCTTGGCACTGTCGCCTGGATCCTGGCCGGCATACTTGCTTACAAGACCCTGCCAGGGAGCGACATCCAGTTCGGATAATACACCGCGCACACGCAGGCCTTTGTTGCCGGGCAGCACGGCATCGCCGCCACCCAGAAACAACTCGCCACGACCGTCGGCGAAATTGCCGGTCGGAGCCGCAAACGTGAAGTTCGCAAGCTCACCATAGTTGACCCAGTAACGCCGCTCCGGTCCTTGCAGTGTCATGCGAAATACGGTGTCGCGCCCGACATCGGCCGCCATGCCGAACGGTGCCGGCAAATCCACCGCCACGCCTTTGAGACTGGAGCTGACCATCAATTGACTGTCGGCCCCATCAAGGTTCAGTTGCAGTTGATAAGGCACCACTCCGGACACCGGCAACGGCTGAGTGACGTTCAGCCATTCGGTGAGCTTCTTCACCTCGACCTGCCCCGATGCGGCAACCCGAGTGTTGAGCTTGCCCGCACTGCCATCGGCAAAGATCTGCGCGGTCACGGGCTTGTCGAACGCTCGCGCCGTGATCTTTTGCCCACTCAACCCCTTCGTACTGTCGAAACGGAAATCGCCTTTGAGCTGTGTCAGTTCCAGGGTGGGCTCGCGGAGTTTCAGACGGGCCTTGTCGGTCTTGAAATCGACGAGGATTTTCGGCTTTTCTCCTTTGACCAGCGGGATATCCAGATTGAGTTTGCCTTGCAGATCGCCCTCGCCCTCCCAACCGGCAAACGTGTCGGCGGTGCCGATCGGTGCTTCCTGCAGAATCTTCAGGCCATCGCCCAACCCGCCGGCGAACGCGCCATCGAGGAACAGATGAGGACTCTGTCCGGCAGGCACATGGGGAATATTGACGTAGACGTCGTTGACCTGGGTGTCGAGCAATTGCCCCTTGTTCGCGAGGATCCGCACACCGCTGTCTTCGATGAACACATCGCCGCTGACTTTGCTGACATACGGCCAGCCTGGCTGAAACGCCAGCTCGGCATCGTGAACCTTGAAAAACAGGCTGATGCTGCGTGCCGTTTCCGGGGCACCGTGGTTCAGCGAACCCTGATACTGGAAGAAACCTTCATCCACCGCGCCTTTGAGAATCGCCGTGCGCAGCCATTCATCCAGCGCCGGGCTCAACACGGTCGGCAGGTACTTGGCGGTGTAGCGACCGTCGCCGTCGACCAGACCGACCCGCAGGTCCATGTAGTCTTCCTGGGTGTGATCGAAATGCAGGCGGATCAGGAAGTCGCCAGCTATCTTGCCCTCTTCACCCAGCACCTTCAGGTACGGCGCGATCAGGGTGAAACCTTCTTGATCGAGTTTCCAGGTCAACCGGGCATTGGCTTGAATGTACTGCCATGGCTTGGCGAAAATCGGGTCCAGGTGCAGGGAGAAATCCTTGCTGTCCATGCGCAGCTCGCCCTTTCCGAGGTCGCCGCTGATGCTGCCGCTGACGTTTCGTGCTGCCGGGGCGCCGTGATAGGCGTCGAAGCCGACCCGTTCCAGATTGGCGGCAAAGCTGAATTTGCTGTCATCGGTAGCTGCCGGGCGCAGGTCGATCAGCACATTGCGCAACATCCCGGTGACCTTGAGCCGCTCGACGGCCGTTGCGACGCCTTCAGGCAATGGTCCCAGGGCGTTCAGCAAAGGAGTAAGCGGCGTGAGATCAATACGGTCGGCTTGCAGATGCAAGAGCTCTGGCGTCGTATCGGTCGCCGCCGTTTGTTGAAATTGCAGTTTCGATTCCCAGCGGGTTTCACCCAGGCTCATTGCCAGAGAATCCAGGGTCACCAGCACGCCGGTGGAGCTGCGCTGGAAATACCCGTTAAGCGCCAGATTGTTGATCTGGATCGGCTTGCGCTCGGCGTAGGCGCCCGTGAGTTGCGGCGCGTTCAAACGGATCGCGGCGCTTTGCAGGGTGCCCTCGCGCCAGTTCACCCAAAGTTCGCCACCAGCCTTGATCTCGGAGAAATTCCATTGTTGAGTCAGGCGCTCGGGCAACCATTTCGACCAGTCGCTTTGTGGCAGGCTCAAGTAAGCCTCAACCTCGCCGTCCTGCCACTGACTGGCGCGGATACGGGTGTGCAGGCTCATCGCAACCGGCTGGCCGTCAGGCAGGGTCAAGCGGGCGTCCAGGCGCTGACGCGACACGCCGGTTCTCAGATTGAGGCCAACGTAGGTCAGGGTCAGCGGTGGCTGATCCAGCGGCTGCAAGGTCACCTGGCTGTCTAGCACCGACAATTGCTGGACTATCTGCATGCGATCGAGAAACTGCTCCGGGTTCAGCGGCTGATCCTGTTGCACCGGTAACCCTTCCAACGCCCAATGACCGTCCTCGCCTTCCTTGAGAATGATCTTCAGGCCGTTGAGCTCCAGGTGTGCGATGCGTATTTCACGCGCCAGCAAGCTTGCCCACAGATCCGGCACTGCGCGCACCTGATCCAGGCGCAGGGCATTGGAGCCCTCTCCGACCATCACGTCATGGGCCAGCAGAACCGGGGCGAGGCCACTCCAATTGCCTTCCAGTGCACCGATCTGCAAGGGCATGCCCAAGGCGGCGCTGGCTTTGGTTTCGACGTCGGCACGGTATTCGGCCACTAGAGGCGTCAACTCCCGGCCGAGGCTGACAAACAGCGCCATCAACACCAAAACCAACGCACACAGGCCCAGCCCCCAGCGGGTCAGTGCGGCCAATATGCGTGTCAGACGGTCCATGTCAGTTGGCTCCCATGGCAAAAATACTGCAAAAAGCTGAGGCCAGCCGTTCTAATGGAATTGAAATACAACGCTTCAGAGCAGCACCACGTCGTATTGTTCCTGGGAGTACATGGTTTCTACCTGAAACCGAATGGTGCGTCCGATAAACCCTTCGAGCTCGGCAACGTTACCTGACTCTTCGTCGAGCAACCGGTCGACTACTTTCTGGTTCGCCAGCACGCGATAGCCTTCGGCCTGATAGGCACGGGCTTCACGCAGGATTTCGCGGAATATCTCGTAGCACACGGTTTCCGGAGTCTTGAGCTTGCCACGTCCCTGACAGCTGCTGCACGGTTCGCACAGCACTTGTTCGAGACTTTCGCGGGTGCGCTTGCGGGTCATCTGTACCAGGCCCAACTCGGTGATGCCGATGATGTTGGTCTTGGCGTGATCGCGCTCCAGCTGCTTTTCGAGGGTGCGCAACACCTGACGCTGATGCTCTTCATCTTCCATGTCGATGAAGTCGATAATGATGATCCCGCCCAGGTTGCGCAGACGCAGCTGACGGGCAATGGCGGTAGCGGCTTCGAGGTTGGTCTTGAAGATGGTTTCTTCGAGATTGCGATGACCGACGAAAGCCCCGGTGTTGACGTCGATCGTGCTCATGGCTTCCGCCGGATCGACCACCAGATAACCGCCGGACTTGAGCGGCACTTTGCGCTCCAGGGCTTTCTGGATTTCGTCTTCGACGCCATACAGGTCGAAAATGGGTCGTTCGCCCGGATAGTGCTCCAGACGGTCGGCGATTTCCGGCATCAGTTCGGCGACGAACTGTGTGGTTTTCTGGAAGGTTTCCCGAGAGTCGATGCGGATTTTTTCGATCTTCGGGCTCACCAGGTCACGCAAGGTACGCAATGCCAGACCAAGATCTTCGTAGATCACGCTCGGCGCGCTGATGGTTTTGATCTGGGCGTTGATCTGGTCCCAAAGCCTGCGCAGATAGCGGATGTCCATAAGGATTTCATCGGCCCCGGCCCCTTCGGCAGCGGTGCGCAGAATGAAACCGCCGGCTTCCTTGATGCCTTCCTTGTCCACGCAGTCTGTGACCACTTGCTTGAGGCGTTCGCGCTCGGCTTCGTCTTCGATCTTCAGGGAAATGCCAACGTGGGCGGTGCGCGGCATGTACACCAGATAGCGCGACGGGATCGACAGTTGCGTGGTCAGGCGTGCGCCTTTGGAGCCGATCGGGTCCTTGGTGACTTGCACCACCAGGCTTTGGCCTTCGTGAACCAGCGAGCTGATGCTCTCCACCGCCGGGCCTTCGCGCAGGGAAATTTCCGAGGCGTGAATGAATGCAGCGCGGTCCAGGCCGATATCGACGAAGGCGGCCTGCATGCCCGGCAGTACCCGCACGACCTTGCCTTTATAGATGTTGCCGACGATCCCGCGTTTTTGCGTGCGTTCGACATGAACCTCTTGCAGAACACCGTTTTCGACCACCGCCACGCGTGATTCCATCGGCGTGATGTTGATCAGGATCTCTTCACTCATGGCAGGGTCTCGTTCAGGCATGTTCACGATAATGGCCGCATCTTGTCAGTACGACGCTCAGTGCGCGTTATGGGTTTGCCAACAGGGTATGCCGAAATGGCCGAGTAGTTCTGCGGTTTCGCACAGCGGCAATCCGACCACCGCCGAGTAGCTGCCATTGAGCCCGGCGACGAACACCGCGCCCAGCCCTTGAATCCCGTAGCCGCCAGCCTTGTCCCGGGGTTCGCCGCTGGCCCAGTAGGCCGCCGCTTCGTCGCGGCCGATGATGCGAAAACGCACCAGACTGCGCACCACCAGAGACTCGCAACGCTCACCATCGTGCACTGCAATCGCCGTCAGCACTTCATGCTCGCACCCGGACAACAGCATAAGCATGGCGCACGCCTCAGCTTCATCCACTGGTTTGCCAAGAATTTTACCGCCCAGCACCACAGCAGTGTCGGCGCCCAGCACGCAGAAATCCGCGTCGGACACGACCGCCCCGCGCCCGGCCTCGGCCTTGCCGCGCGCCAGACGCTCGACATAGGCCGATGGAGATTCTTCAGGGAAAGGGGTTTCATCGATGTCCGCGCTGATGGCGGTGAATGGCACGCCGATCTGCGTGAGCAGTTCACGCCGACGCGGCGAGCCTGAGGCGAGGTACAACAATTTCATCAAGACATCTCCCTGTCGAGGTACGGGCACATGCCTGACCGAATCAATTGATTTTGTAGCGCCGACGCAAACCGCGCAAACCGAAGCTGATCCAAGGCCAGAGCAACGCACTGACCAGCGCCGGCAACACCAGCGCCAGGGTCGGCTGCCGATTACCGGTCAGGGCGCTCAGCCACAACTGAACCAGTTGGGCGAGACCGAAGATAACCAGGATCACCAGGCTCTGCTGCCACATCGGGAACATGCGCAGACGCTGCTGCAGCGACAGCACCAGGAACGTAATGAGCGTGAGGATCAACGCGTTCTGGCCCAACAACGTGCCATACAACACGTCTTCGGCCAGCCCCAGGCACCAGGCGGTGACCATGCCGACTTTCTGCGGCAGGGCCAACGCCCAGAAGGCCAACAGCAAGGCCAGCCACAGAGGACGCAGGATTTCCATGAATTGCGGCAGCGGTGAAACGCTGAGCAACATGCCGATGGCGAACGTCAGCCAGACCATCCAGCCGTTTCGGGAGGAAGTTGCACCGCCCATTATTCTGTTCCCCCAGTGGTGGCCGGCGCGGCGACAGGCGGTTTGGCAGCAGGCTTCACGGCCACGGGTTTGGCAGCCGGCGGTTTGGCGGCTGTTGCAGGTGGCTTGGCGGCCGCAGGATGGGCCGCAGCAGGTTTGACCGGGGTCACGGCAGCGGGTGCGGCAGGCGCAGCAACCGGAGTTGCCGGAGTTGCGGCGGCAGCCGGTATCAGCGATGCGGCCGGTTTTGGCACAGTTGCAGGAATGATCGGCCCGCCACCCTGCCGGTCCAGCGCCTCTTGGGCCTGGGCAGCTTCGTTGGCGCGCTCCTCGGCCGTGCGGCCGTCGCTGAACACCAGCAGTAGATAACGACTGCGGTTCAACGCAGCGGTCGGCACCGCACGGACGATGGCAAATGGCTGACCGGAATCGTGGATCACTTCCTTGACCGTCGCCACCGGGTAACCCGCCGGGAAACGCTGACCGAGGCCGGAACTGACCAGCAGATCGCCTTCCTTGATGTCTGCGGTATCGGCCACATGGCGCAGCTCAAGGCGTTCCGGGTTGCCGGTGCCACTGGCGATCGCCCGCAGACCATTACGGTTCACCTGCACCGGAATGCTGTGGGTGGTGTCGGTCAGCAACAGTACGCGAGAGGTGTACGGCATCAACTCGACCACCTGCCCCATCAGGCCACGGGCATCGAGCACCGGCTGACCGAGGATCACACCGTCGCGCTCACCTTTATTGATGATGATGCGATGGGTGAAGGGGTTGGGGTCCATGCCGATCAACTCGGCCACTTCGACCTTCTCATTGACCAGTGCGGAAGAGTTGAGCAACTCGCGCAGCCGAACGTTCTGCTCGGTGAGGGCGGCAAGCTTTTGCATGCGCCCCTGCAGCAGCAGGTTTTCGGTTTTGAGTTTTTCGTTTTCGGCAACCAGTTCGGTCCGGCTGCCGAATTGGCTGGCCACACCTTGCCATAGCCGCTGCGGCAGGTCGGTGATCCAGTAAGACTGCATCAGCACCAGCGACATTTGGCTACGCACTGGCTTGAGCAGTGTGAAGCGGGCATCGACCACCATCAGCGCGACCGATAACACGACCAGCACCAACAAGCGCACGCCCAGTGAGGGGCCTTTGGTGAAAAGCGGTTTAATAAGCCGCTCCTCCCAGGCAAATGTTCTCTTTATTCATACGGCATCAAACCGGCTTGGATGCAGACTGACAGAAGATAAACGCCAACAGGCAGCACTGCAAAGTGCTGCCTGCGGGCTCACCAGCATAGATGCATCGGGCGAGATCACTCGCTCGACAGCAGGTCCATGGTGTGTTTATCCATCATTTCCAATGCACGGCCACCGCCGCGAGCAACGCAGGTCAGCGGGTCTTCCGCGACGATCACCGGCAGACCGGTTTCCTGGGCCAGCAACTTGTCGAGGTCGCGCAGCAAAGCGCCACCACCGGTCAGTACCAGACCACGCTCGGCGATATCGGAAGCCAGTTCCGGAGGCGATTGTTCCAGCGCACTTTTCACTGCCTGAACGATAGTGGCCAGCGACTCTTGCAGAGCCTCCAGCACTTCGTTGGAGTTCAGGGTGAATGCGCGTGGAACGCCTTCGGCCAGGTTACGGCCACGAACGTCGACTTCACGAACTTCGCCGCCCGGGTAGGCCGTACCGATTTCCTGTTTGATGCGCTCGGCGGTGGATTCGCCGATCAGGCTGCCGTAGTTACGACGCACGTAGGTGATGATCGCTTCGTCGAAGCGGTCGCCGCCAACCCGCACGGATTCGGCATAGACCACACCGTTGAGGGAAATCAGCGCGATTTCAGTGGTACCACCACCGATATCGACGACCATCGAACCGCGGGCTTCTTCAACCGGCAGGCCGGCACCGATCGCGGCAGCCATTGGCTCTTCGATCAGGAACACTTCACGGGCGCCAGCACCGAGGGCCGACTCACGGATGGCACGACGCTCAACCTGGGTGGATTTGCATGGAACGCAGATCAGCACACGAGGGCTAGGCTGCAGAAAGCTGTTTTCGTGAACCTTGTTGATAAAGTACTGCAGCATCTTTTCGCAGACGCTGAAGTCGGCGATCACGCCGTCCTTCATCGGACGAATGGCAGCAATGTTGCCCGGTGTACGGCCGAGCATGCGCTTGGCCTCGGTGCCGACAGCCACGACACTTTTCTGGTTACCGTGTGTCCGAATAGCCACAACCGATGGCTCATTCAGGACGATTCCGCGCTCGCGCACGTAAATAAGGGTGTTGGCAGTGCCCAGGTCAATGGAAAGATCGCTGGAAAACATGCCACGCAGTTTCTTGAACATGGGAAAGGGACCCTAGGCAACGCGTGGGTAAAAAAGTGCGGCAAACTCTAACAACGACAGGGATTTTGGGCAAGGCGCCAATATGTTAAATTGGCTGCTTTTCTGTGCACCAAGCACCACAATCGCGGCCCTGAGACCGTAGATATGCGGTAGTGTTCCGACAATCTAACACACGGACGCGGTCCGTTTTGTTTTCCACTGGAGAATCCCATGGCGCTTGAACGCTCCGACGTGGAAAAAATCGCTCATCTGGCCTGCCTTGGCCTCAATGATGCCGATCTTCCACACATCACTTCGGCCCTGAACAGCATTCTCGGGCTGGTCGACGAAATGCAAGCGGTCAATACCGACGGTATCGAGCCGCTGGCCCACCCACTGGAAGCCAGCCAGCGCCTGCGTGCAGACGTCGTGACCGAGACCAATCATCGCGAGGCCTATCAGTCCATCGCACCAGCGGTCGAAAACGGCCTGTACCTGGTTCCGAAAGTCATCGACTAAAGGGAAAGAGCCTGCAATGCATCAATTGACTCTGGCCGAGATCGCCCGCGGACTCGCCGATAAAAAGTTTTCTTCCGAAGAGCTGACCAAAGTCCTGCTGGCGCGCATCGCCCAGCTCGACCCGCAGCTCAACAGTTTCATCAGCCTCACCGAAGACCTGGCGCTGCAGCAGGCGAAAGCCGCTGACGCACGTCGGGCCAACGGTGAGAGCGGCGCCCTGCTCGGCGCGCCGATCGCCCACAAAGACCTGTTCTGCACCCAGGGGATCCGCACCAGCTGCGGCTCGAAGATGCTCGACAACTTCAAGGCACCGTACGACGCCACCGTGGTCGCCAAACTGGCCGCTGCCGGGGCCGTGACCCTGGGCAAGACCAACATGGACGAATTCGCCATGGGGTCGGCCAACGAGTCGAGCTACTACGGCGCGGTGAAAAACCCGTGGAACCTGGAATACGTTCCGGGCGGCTCGTCCGGCGGTTCCGCGGCGGCGGTGGCCGCTCGTCTGTTGCCGGCAGCGACTGGCACCGACACCGGCGGCTCGATTCGTCAGCCTGCCGCGCTGACCAACCTCACCGGCCTGAAACCGACGTACGGTCGTGTTTCGCGTTGGGGCATGATTGCCTACGCGTCCAGCCTCGATCAGGGTGGCCCGCTGGCCCGCACTGCCGAAGACTGCGCGATCCTGCTGCAAGGCATGGCCGGTTTCGACCCGCAGGACTCCACCAGCATTGACGAGCCCGTGCCTGATTACAGCGCCGGCCTCAACGGTTCGCTGCAAGGCCTGCGCATCGGCGTGCCGAAGGAATACTTCAGCGCAGGCCTGGACCCGCGCATCGCCGACCTGATCATGGCCAGCGTTGAAGAGCTGAAAAAGCTCGGCGCCGTGATCAAGGAAATCAGCCTGCCAAACATGCAGCACGCCATTCCTGCGTACTACGTGATCGCTCCGGCAGAAGCGTCCTCCAACTTGTCGCGTTTCGACGGCGTGCGTTTCGGCTATCGCTGCGCAGACCCGAAAAACCTGGAAGACCTGTACAAGCGTTCCCGTGGCGAAGGTTTCGGCCCGGAAGTGCAGCGCCGGATCATGGTCGGCGCCTATGCGCTGTCGGCCGGTTACTACGACGCCTACTACCTGAAGGCGCAGAAGATCCGTCGCCTGATCAAGAACGACTTCATGGCGGCCTTCAATGAGGTCGACATTATCCTCGGCCCAACCACGCCGAACCCGGCCTGGAAGCTCGGCGCCAAGAACAACGATCCGGTCGCCGCGTATCTGGAAGACGTCTACACCATCACCGCCAACCTCGCCGGTCTGCCGGGCTTGTCCATGCCTGCAGGTTTTGTCGATGGCCTGCCGGTCGGCGTGCAACTGCTCGCCCCGTATTTCCAGGAAGGTCGCCTGTTGAACGTTGCCCATCAGTATCAGCAGAACACTGACTGGCACACCCGCACCCCAACCGGCTTCTAAGGAGAAACACATGCAATGGGAAGTCGTGATCGGGCTGGAGATTCATACCCAGCTCACCACCCGGTCGAAAATCTTTTCCGGTAGTTCCACCACTTTCGGTTCCGAGCCGAACACCCAGGCCAGCCTGGTTGACCTTGGCATGCCCGGCGTATTGCCGGTGCTGAACCAGGAAGCGGTGCGCATGGCGGTGATGTTCGGCCTGGCCATCGATGCCGAGATCGGCCAGCACAACGTGTTCGCCCGTAAAAACTATTTCTACCCGGACCTGCCCAAGGGCTATCAGATCAGCCAAATGGAATTGCCGATCGTCGGCAAGGGCCACCTGGACATCGCCCTAGAAGACGGCACGGTCAAGCGCGTTGGCATCACCCGCGCACACCTGGAAGAAGACGCCGGTAAAAGCCTGCACGAAGAATTCAGCGGCGCCACCGGCATCGACCTGAACCGTGCCGGCACGCCGCTGCTGGAAATCGTTTCCGAGCCAGACATGCGCAGCGCCAAGGAAGCCGTGGCTTACGTCAAAGCGATCCACGCGCTGGTACGCTACCTGGGCATCTGCGACGGCAACATGGCCGAAGGCTCGCTGCGTTGCGACTGCAACGTGTCGATCCGTCCGAAAGGCCAGGCCGAGTTCGGTACTCGCTGCGAGATCAAGAACGTCAACTCGTTCCGCTTCATCGAGAAGGCGATCAACAGCGAAGTGCAACGCCAGATCGAACTGATCGAAGACGGCGGTAAAGTGATCCAGCAGACTCGCCTGTACGATCCGAACAAGGACGAAACCCGTCCGATGCGCAGCAAAGAGGAAGCCAACGACTACCGTTACTTCCCCGACCCGGACCTGCTGCCGGTGGTCATCGAGGACTCGTTCCTCAACGAGGTGCGCGCCACCCTGCCGGAACTGCCGCCGCAGAAACGCGAGCGTTTCCAGCAGCAGTTCGGTTTGTCGGTGTATGACGCCAGCGTCCTGGCCACCAGCCGTGAGCAAGCCAATTACTTCGAGAAAGTCGTGAGCATCAGTGGCGACGCCAAACTGGCGGCCAACTGGGTCATGGTTGAACTGGGCAGCTTGTTGAACAAGCAAGGCCTGGATATCGAGCAGTCGCCGGTTTCGGCCGAGCAACTGGGCGGCATGCTGTTGCGCATCAAGGACAACACCATCTCCGGCAAGATCGCCAAGGTGGTATTTGAAGCCATGGCCAACGGTGAAGGCAGCGCGGACGAGATCATCGACAAGCGCGGTCTCAAGCAAGTGACCGACACCGGCGCAATCTCGGCGGTGCTGGACGAAATGCTCGCGGCCAACGCCGAACAGGTCGAACAGTACCGCGCGGCAGACGAAGCCAAACGCGGCAAGATGTTCGGCTTCTTCGTCGGCCAGGCCATGAAAGCCTCCAAAGGCAAGGCCAACCCGCAACAGGTCAACGAACTGCTTAAAAGCAAGCTCGAAGGCTGATGAGAATGGAGCCAGCTCTCAATATTGGCTCCATTCCTTGTGGCGAGGGAGCTTGCTCCCGCTGGTCTGCGAAGCAGGCCCAAATCGGCAACCGCACTCTTTCAGCGAGAATGCATCGGCCGATTTTGCGACCGCTTCTTGGTCGAGCGGGAGCAAGCTCCCTCGCCACACTTATTTTGGGAGCCGTCCAAATGAAACGTCTGCTCAGCGCATGCGCCCTGCTCTCTCTGCTGGCCGGTTGTGCCAGTACCGATACCGTCGATCCACACGGTTACGACAAGACCGGCACGGCTTCGTATTACGGCGCCAAGCACCATGGCAAACGCACCGCCAGCGGTGAGCGTTTCAACCAGCATGGCCTGACCGCTGCCCATCGCCAGTTGCCGTTCGGCACCCGAGTGAAGATTACCAACCTGAATAACGACAGATCCTGCGTGGTACGCATCAACGACCGCGGGCCGTATTCCCGTGGGCGCCTGATCGACGTATCCCGTGAAGCGGCCGAACAGTTGGGCATGCTGCGCAGCGGCACCGCGAAGGTTCGCGTGCAAGCTCTCGACGACTGATAGACGGAGCGCTGACTATTTTCGGACTGACCGATTTACCCCTGATCAGCGTGATTGAATTACTCAGCGGTCTGTTTTTACTGATCGCCGGCGCCGAACTGATGGTGCGCGCCGCCGTACGCCTGGCCGCGCGACTGCATGTGCGACCACTGATCATCGGCCTGACCATCGTGGCCCTCGGCAGCAGCGCACCGCAGATGGCGGTCAGCCTGCAAGCCACCTTGACGCAAAACGCCGACATTGCCGTCGGCAGCGTGATCGGCAGCAGCATCTTCAACATCCTCGTCACCCTCGGGCTCTCCGCACTGATTATTCCGCTACGGGTTTCGCGGCAATTGGTGCGCCTGGATATTCCACTGATGATCGGCGCCAGCCTGCTGGTGTCCGTACTGGCGTGGAATGAAGAACTGACTCGGGTCGACGGCGTGATCCTGCTGACCGCACTGGCGCTGTATCTGGGTTTGCTGCTGCGTCAGTCGCGACACTCGACACGCCCGCCATTGGCGGCTCATGAAGCGCCGCAGGCACCGTGGTTCAGCAGTTTGCTAATGATTGTCGTCGGACTGGCGATGCTGGTGTTCGCCGGGCATTTACTGCTCGGCGCCGCGGTGGCAGTCGCGACCGACCTGGGGTTGTCGGAGCGGATCATCGGCCTGACCATCGTCGCCGTCAGCACCTCCTTGCCGGAACTGGCCACTTCATTGATCGCCGCATTGCGTGGCCAACGAGACATCGCGGTGGGCAACGTGATCGGCAGCAACCTGTTCAACCTCTTGGGCGTACTGGGGCTGACCGCGTTGATTGCGCCGTCCCCCCTATCGGTCTCGCCCAATGCGCTGGACTTCGATTTGCCAGTGATGCTCGGCGTCGCAGTGCTGTGCCTGCCGGTGTTCTATTCCGGCTACCGGGTGACTCGCGCCGAAGGCTTGCTGTTTTTGGGCTTGTACCTGGCCTATGGGCTGCACGTGGTGTCGTTCACCACAGGTATGCCGCTGGCCGGCAAGCTCGAACACCTGATGCTGTTTTTCGTCCTGCCGGCGCTGGTGGCGTTTTTGCTGTTCACCTCGCTACGCGCCTGGCGTCGCCAACACCACAAGAGGGAATTGCCATGAGCACTGATAAAAAGCCCGGGGTTGAAATCCGCCGCCAAGTAATGGGCGATGCCTTCGTCGACCGCGCCTTGGGCAACGCCACCGAGTTCACCCAGCCGTTGCAGGACTTCGTCAATGAGCACGCCTGGGGCGGTGTATGGAACCGCGAAGGTTTGCCGCTGAAAACCCGCAGCCTGATCACCCTCGCCGCGCTAACCGCGTTGAAGTGCCCGCAAGAATTGAAAGGCCATGTGCGCGGTGCGTTGAACAACGGCTGCACTGTGGAAGAGATTCGCGAAGCACTGCTGCATTGCGCGGTGTATGCCGGTGTGCCGGCGGCGATCGATGCATTTCGGGCGGCGCAGGAAGTGATCGATACCTACCAAATACCGGAGTAAGCCGCTGACATTTCTGGTGGCGGTTCAGCCGTCTTCGCGAGCAAGCCCGCTCCTACATTTGGAGTGCATTCCCCTGTGGAAGCCGGCTTGCTCGCGAAATGGATCTAAAAAACACCACAAATCCTGAAGCTAAATCCACCCACCCCACTGCAACAAAAAGATCCCGATATTAGTGGTCACCGCCGCCATCAGCGTAGTAATCACAATGATCGCTGCCGCCAGTTCATGATTGCCATTGGCTTGCCGGGCCATGACGAAACTGGCCGCGGCGGTCGGGCTGCCGAAGTACAGAAACAGTATCCCCAACTCCGCCCCACGAAAGCCCCAGAGCCAGGCACCGAGTGTCGCCAGCACCGGCAGGCCGATCATCTTCACCAGGCTTGAACTGAGCGCCATCGTCCCGCTTTTGCGCATCGCCGCCAGCGACAACGTGCCACCGATGCAGATCAACGCCAACGGCAAAGTGGTTTGTGCCAGGTACTGGCCGGACTTTTCCAGCCACCCCGGCAAACCGATTTCGTAATAGGCAAATGGCGCCGCCGCAAACACGCTGATGATCAACGGGTTGACCATCACACTTTTACAGATGCTCCACGGATCAGACTTGATCACCGGGCTGTAGACCGCCAGCACAATGGTTGAGAGCGTGTTGTAAAACAGGATCACCAGCGCCGCGAGAATCGCCCCAAGGGAAATGCCATAGTCGCCGTACATGCTCGCCGCCAGGGCCAGGCCGATTACCCCGTTATTGCCGCGAAACGCGCCTTGGGTGTAAATGCCCCGATCTTCCCGGGGGCATTTCCAGATCGCCCAACCCCAGGCAACTGCAAAGCACATCAGGGTCGCGACCGAGAAGTAGATCAGCAGCGCCGGTTGCAACGCAGCGTGCAGGTCAGCATGCAAGATGCCCAGAAACAGCAACGCCGGCATGGTGACGTTGAACACCAGGGCCGACGCGGTATGGATGAAGTTGTCGTTGATCCAGTCGATGCGCTTGAGCAGCACACCCAGTAACAGCATGGCAAACACCGGCGCGGTGATATTCAGGGTTTCGAGGAAAATAGCCAGCATGCCGGAGGAACCTTGGGTGGGCGTCGTTAGGGGGCTAATGATAAGCCACCGGAGACGTCGGCGTCTGTTAGACCGTCTTCGCCGGCTTGCCCGCGAAGACGTCCTGATAAACGCCAAATTAACCTCGGGTTACTTACCGATAGAAATCTTCGGCGCCCAAGTCAGCCATTCATCTTCAAACTTGTCGAACAGCGGAAACGTTTGTTCGGGCCGCGCCGGGACACCCATGCGGTCGCCATCCGGTGTGGCAAAGGCGATACCACCCTGGATCAGCGTCTCCAGCGATTCGGTGCGTATGGTTGCGCCTTTGAACAAGCCGTAGTCAAAACCAAAACCACTGGTGTTCCAGAACCGCGTGCCACTGCGCACCAATGGCGCATACTTCGGCTCGATCAGGATGTGTACCAACACTCGATCTGCCGTCTGCCCCAGTTCATAGCCAGTCACCTTGCCCACCGTGATTTCGCGATAGGTGACGGGTACACCGGTCTTCAGAGAACCTCTACGAGCAGCACTCAATACCAGGCTCAAACCAGCCTCTTCCTTGGCGGTTTCCGGGGGATTGGCCAGTGCTATGAAGTCCTTTTGCGGACCGAGATTTTTCGGCGCCGGCTGCACTTCGATGTACTGCCCAGTCACCAGCGTCTCAAGGTTGGACGTCTTGATCAGACCCAATTCAGGTTTGACCACCCAGAACTGACTGCCCACCCGAGCAATACGCTCCGGCACTTCCGTGATTCGCGCAGTCAGCAGCACCGATTGCAGGTCGTCGCTGAGGTCAACGTCTTCGACCTTGCCGACGTCGAGGCCTTTGAACCGGATCGGTGTGCCCGTGCGCAGACCATCGGCGCGATCGACCTTGATGGTCACCACGGCGCCTTTCTGATTTGCTTCTTCATGGCTGGCGAACAGACGGAAACGTGGAATGCGCTTCTGCAACGGCGCTTTGGCTTGTGGGGTTTCGAAAGCAATGCCGCCAGCCATCAGGCTTTGCAACGACTCACTTTTGACCTGGATGCCACCGGTCAGCCCACCTGTCAGCGTGATACCGCTAGCATTCCAGAAGCGCGTCGAAGCGTTGACCAGCCCCTCGTATTCCTTCTCGATGTGTACCCCAATTACCAACTGCTTTTTGGTGCGGGAGAACTGGTAGCTCTGCACCGATCCCACCTTGACCTGCTTGTAGAGAATCGGACTGCCGACTTCCAGTGAACCGAGGTTTTCGGTGAACAGCACCAGGTGCAGGCCTGGCGAACGCAGATCCAGCGGTGGCGCCTTGGCCCGCGCTTCGAACTCGCGCTGCGGTGCGCCACCCTTGTCGCCAGGGCGTACAGCGATGTAGTTACCTTTGACCAATGCTTCCAGGCCGGTGATACCGGCAAGCGAAATCGATGGTTTGACCACCCAGAACTGTGTGCCGGTGACCAGATAATCCTCAGCCAATGGGTCGAGCGTCAGCTCGGCGGTTGCACTGGAAAGGTCCGGGTCAATCTTGAGCGCTTTCAGATTGCCGACCTGAATGCCTTTGTACATCACCGGAGTACGACCGGCCTGCAGGCCTTCGAAATCGCTGAGTTTGACCTTGACCCGAATACCGGCGGCGGCTGCATCGAAGTCTTCATAAAGACGGAACGGCAGGCTGGGATCGGTGGGCGGGCTGTCCTTGCGGTTTTCCGGTGTAGCAAACGCAATACCACCAGCGACGATGCTGGCGAGGGACTCACTACGCACTTTTACGCCAGAGAGGTTCGCGTCGATACTGATGCCGCTGGCATTCCAGAATCGTGTGTGTTTACGCACCAGGCCGGCGTAGGTTGGCTCAATGAAGACTTTGAGTTCGACAGTGCTCTGGTCGGCGGACAGCACGTAGCTTTTGATCTGACCGACCTGGATCTGCTTGTAAAATACCGGGCTGCCGCGATTCAGCGAACCGAGACGATCTGCCTTGATGGTCAGGTGCAGACCGGGCTTGGCGTCTGACAGCGGCGGCTCTTCGGCCAAAGCCTTGAACTTGCGGGTCGGCTCGCCTTCTCCCGGGCTGACGGCCACATAGTTACCCGAGACCAGCGTCTCCAGGCCTGTGATACCGGCCAGGGTTACGCTCGGTTTGACCAGCCAGAAACGCGTGCTGGTCCTGAGGTATTGTTCCACGTCCTTATTCATCTCGATGGTGGCGATCACGCCTTTGGCGCTGCCTTCGTCATCGAGTGTGAGGGCTTTCACCTTACCGACCGACATGCCTTTGTAAACGACTTCGGTCTTGTTGGCCTGAATACCTTCGCCGCTTTCGAAGCGCACATGAATCTCGATGCCTGTCTCGCTATAGGCCCGCCAGGCGAGCCAGCCGCCGATAAGCAAGGCGATCAGGGGCAACACCCAAATGGCAGACCAGTTAGAGGCCGGTCGGGTTTTCGCTGTAGGCAAATCAGTCATGGTCGTCGTCCGACTCCGTGTTATCCCAAATCAGTCGGGGATCGAAAGTTACTGCGGCAAGCATCGTCAGAATCACCACGCTGGCGAAGGCGATGGCGCCAAGATTGGCTTCGACACTGGCAAGCCGTCCAAAATTCACAACTGCCACCAGGATGGCGATCACAAAAATGTCGAGCATCGACCAGCGGCCGATGAATTCGATAAAGCGGTACATCCAGATACGCTGCCGCGCCGAGAGTGGCTGGCGGCGCTGCACCGAAAACAGCAGCAATCCGATACCCACCAGTTTGAACGTGGGTACCAGAATACTGGCGATAAAAACCACAGCGGCGATTGGAATCATGCCGTGCTGAACCAGTTGGATCACGCCGGACATAATAGTGCTTGGATCGCCCTGCCCCAGGGAACTGACGGTCATGATGGGCAGCACGTTGGCCGGGATATAAATAATCGCAGCGGTGATCAGCAGCGCCCAGGTACGCATCAGGCTGTCCGGTCGACGCGCATGCACCAACGCGCCACAGCGGGTGCAGACCTGCTCGTCAGTGCCGGCTTCCTGCTTGTTCAACTCGTGGCATTCGGCACAAATCAGAATGCCCGCATCAATCGCCCGCATGGGCATCTTCTCCTGATAAAGCCTGCCAGATCTGGTGTGGCGACATCACCACTTCCAGCCAGACCTGGACCAACAACAATCCGATAAAGCACACCAGACCAAAACCTACGGTAATCGCTGCCATATCGGCCAATTTGACGATCGCGACCAGCACGCCCATGAGGTAAACCTCAAGCATCCCCCAGTCCCGTAGATGGTGATAAATGCGGTAGAGCAGCAAACCGTAGCTGCGTCCGATATCGAAGCGGATACTCAACAGCACGACCAATTGGCAGAGCAGCTTTAGCAGCGGAATCCCCATGCTGCAGAGAAATACCACTGCTGCTACACCTTGCATGCCGGTATCGAACAGACCAACAACGCCGCTCCAAACAGTGTCATTCGATGACTGTCCGAGTAGATGGAGCTGCATGATGGGTAAAAAGTTCGCCGGGATAAACAACAGCAGTGCGGCAATGACCAGGGCGAGACTGCGCTGCACGACATTGTGCCGATGGGCATACAGCTCATAGCCGCAACGTGGACAGATGGCCTTCTCTCCATGAGCGAGTTCAGGCTTGCGCATCAACAAGTCGCACTCATGACACGCTACCAAACCGTCCAGTGGTAAATCTGACAGCCCAGGGGCGTCAACCGGATCTGGCATAAAGGCTCTGGCTCCAAAAAAGTTGGACCTATTCTAGTGTCCTGACTCGAAAATAACTGTGCAATTTTGTGTTGCCAGAGAAGTAGATTTTTTCTGCGGGCAAAACAAAACCCCTACCTGCATACGCAGATAGGGGTTTCGGAATTTAATCTTGACGATGACCTACTCTCACATGGGGAAACCCCACACTACCATCGGCGATGCATCGTTTCACTGCTGAGTTCGGGATGGGATCAGGTGGTTCCAATGCTCTATGGTCGTCAAGAAATTCGGGTACCGAACCGTCTTTCGACGCTTCAGCAAATTGGGTATGCGATAATTTGTGCGGCTTTTGTGAATTA